>JBDKIJ010000215.1:0-5650 GCA_039797155.1 Gemmatimonadota bacterium
CCCGTGCTCCGTCATCCCGTGCTCCGTCATCCCGTGCGCGCCACACGGCGCGTGGCTTCTGCCGCGGGAGAGAGGGGACGACGATGATCACCATGCGACGTGGTCAGATCACCGGGCTGGCCGACGCGCACCATGCCGATCACCCGTCCGCCTTCCAGCCACAGACAGGAGGCCGCACTCACCTCACCCTGCACGAGCCCGGTCGCATGCACTTCGACCCGGTTGGTCGCGCGGATTTCCCCTTCGACGTGCCCCGCCACGATGACCTCATCGGCGGAGATGTTGCCGAAGACGCGTCCGGTCTCGTTCACGAACACCGCGCCGGCATTGATGATGTCGCCCCGCTGGAGCCCTTCGACCAGCACGGAATCCCCATTCGCGTCGAGGGTCCCGCTGACGGCGGTCTGGGAACGGATGCAGGTGACGTGCGCGGCGTCGTGGTCCCCGCCGCCGCCGAAAAAGGCGCGCAGGGAATGCATAAGAGGAGCCATCGTCGGGTCCAAAAAGAGGGAGTCAGGGAAAGTGTGGGTCGCCCGCCGCGAGGGCAATCGGGCGGGGTTGCATTCCCCGGCCCCAGGTGCTTGAAGGGGGCGGGGAATCCCGCTATGATCATCAGTCTGTCGGGGACATCCTCGATGTCGTGCCGCTCACGTAGCTCAGTCGGCAGAGCACATCCTTGGTAAGGATGAGGTCACCGGTTCGATCCCGGTCGTGAGCTTTCCCGTCGATGCCCCCGCTCGTCCTTCGTGGCGAATGGGGGCGTTGTCGTTTGGAGAGCACCGCAGGGCATGGGACCAAAGCCCTATCGTGGCGTGACCGCTGACGGCTTCCCGTGGTGCGTCTTTCCGTGAATCGTTGAGGCCGTGGTAACGCTCCGTCTTCCGCACTGGCCGGCACGCCGATCCCCCCTCCGCTTCAGGTATCAACGCGAGGGATTGCTCGGTCGTCTGGTGCTCGCCATGCTGGCGCTGGCGGGCACCGCGCAAGCCGCTGCGGCACAGCGCACCAGGATCACCGCAACCCTCGACACGCTGGCGCCCACCGTGGCGGTAGAACCGTGGGGGATGGCGGAGGGGCTTCCTCAAAGCTCGGTCCTGCAGCTGACCACCGATCGGCGTGGCTACGTCTGGGGGATCACGTTCAGCGGGCAGTTCCGCTTCGACGGGCAGTCCATCACGAGCCTTTCGTCGATCCCGTTGCCTCATCTCGACGGACAAACGGTCACCGCGCAGGCGGCGCGCGCGGACGGGGCCTTGCTGGTCGGGACCAATCGGGGGCGGATGGCGATTCTGGCAAGCGGCACCGCGGCCGACTCCTTTCCGACACCCCCCTTCGCCCCCGGCAGCAGCATCGAGGATCTGCACGTCGACAAGTTCGGCGTCGTATGGGCGCGCTCCGGCACTGACGTCGCCACCTACGGGCAGGGGCGGTGGGCTCGGCAGGCGATTCCCAATCGGGGCGACGCGCACTTCGCGGAATTCACGCAGGGTGAAGTCGTGTACGTTGGACGGCGCGGACTCGTGCGCGGCCGGCCCGGGGCGCTTCGCGAGGATCCCCGCATCGGCGTGATCCGTTCGACGGGGGAACGCATCGGCCTCTATGCCGATGCGCTGGGACGCCTCTGGGTGGGGGGCGACGCCTTGCGCATCATCGATGGCGATCTCGTTCGCACGGTGCCCGGTGTCCGCGGGATTGTCACGTCGATCACGGCCGATGCGGCGGGGCAGCTGTGGGTTGGGACCGATCGCGGTTTGTATCGGATTCCGCGCGAAACCGCGCCCACCGCCACGATGCGGGCGGAACTCATTCTCGGGCTGCGAGACGCCGTCCTGTCCGTCGCCCGTACCGGGGATGATCTCGTTGTCGTCGGAACACGCGGCGGCGGGATGATGATCCTGCGCGAGAATCCCGTCCGCATCGTGCCGCACGGTCGCACGGCCGATCGGCAGGTGACGACGGTCGTGGCGGATCGCGAAGGGGGCGTTTGGGCGGCGGGGGGGTGCACGGATCTCCATCGCTTCGACGAGAACGGGCGCGTGACGGATTCCGTGACCCGCGCGCCCTATGGGGGGTGTATTCGCGGAGCGGCCCATGACGAACAGGGGCGCCTGTGGGTCGCGATGGATGGATGGGTCCGACGACGCGACCGGCAGGGCGTCCTGAGGGATTGGGCATTGCGGACGCTTGGCACGAATCCGCCGGTGCCTCGACCGATGCTGCGCGTCGGTGCGGCCATGCTCGTGGGGCTGTCCGACGGGCGCATCGCACGCATTGGTCCGGACGATGAACTGCGGATGGACCCCGCGTGGGCCACGCCAACGCGGCTCGCCATTGAGTCGTTGGCGCTCGACGCCAATGGGACGATCTGGGTGGGGCAGATCGGGATGGTGACCGCCTGGCGTGGAAAGACGCTGACGCGCTACGGGCGGGACGCGAAGGTGCCGGCGGCGGTGCCACGGGCCCTGCTCCCGGATTCCAATGGCGTGTGGATCGGCACGTATGGCAGCGGCCTCGTCTTTCTCGACACCCGGTCTTCACCGGCGCGCGCACGCCGGTTGCCCTTGCGGGATCAGGCCGTGTCGGGGTTCGCCCGTGATCGGAGCGGACGCCTCTGGATGCCGGGCAATCGCGGGCTCACCGTTGTGTCGTACGACGCCATGCGCCGGTGGGTCGCCGACAGTCTGACGCGACCGGATTTTCTGCTGCTCGGGATGTCGGACGGGGTGCCCGAGGGGAATTACGGGCAGCCGGCGATCGTCGCGCTGCAGGGTGATGAGATCGTATCGGGGAGTATCGAAGGGTTGGTGCGTACCACCGCGGACATCACCCATCTGGGGCAGACGCCGGCGCCGCTGATCGAACAGGTCCGGACCTCGCGGCAGACGCGGGCGATTGATGCGACCCCCATGCGCCTCAGCACGAGCGAGCGGCATTTCACGGTGCTGTTCAGCATGCCCACCTTCCGCTTCGCGGATGAGGCCCAGTTCCGCTATCGCCTGGACGGACGAGATGGTGAGTGGATTCCCATCGACGAAGTCCGTCAGGTGCAGCTGTCGGGACTGGGGGCCGGCCGGCATGCGCTCGAGGTGGAGGGGCGCATTCCTGGCGGCGACTGGCGGGCGGCCACGCCCTTTCGATTCGATGTCGCCCCGTTCTGGCACGAGCGGTGGTCCATCCGGCTGCTGGTCCTGCTGGCGATGGTGGGCTCCGGTGTCCTGATCGCGCGTCAACGGTGGCGGGCGGTCCGCGCCGAGTTGCGGGCACGGGAGGTCGAACTGCAGGCGCGTCGCGATGTGGCGGAGCAGGCCGAGCGGCACCAGCGTGAGTTGGCGCAGGTTGGACGGGTGGCGGTGGCGGGCGAACTCACCGCTTCGCTGTCACATGAGTTGGGGCAACCGCTCGCCGCCATCGTGAACAATGCGGAGGTGGCGCGGCGCTTGGCGGAGCGGCTGCCGGTGCCGGATGGCGTCCAGGCGCAGGAGATCGATGAGGTCCTGCGTGATGTGGTGATTCAGGGGCGTCGCGCCTCGCAGGTGGTGCGGGAGTTCCGCCGGTTCCTGCGCCGCGAGCCGGCTGCCGCGACGTCGCTGGCCATCGGTGAGCTGGTGGACAGCGTGGTGGTCCTGATGCGGCAGGAGTTTGCGCAGGCGGATGTGGCCCTCGAGGTGCACCGCCCGGCCTCGCTGCCATTGTTGTTCGGCGAGCGGGTCCTGATCCAGCAGGTGCTGGTCAACTTGCTGCAGAATGCGCTGGAAGCGGTGCGAAGCGACGCGTCCTCTCCCGGGAAGGTGTTGCTCAGGGTGCGCGCGACGCGTGATGGGGTGCGGTTCAGCGTGGTGGACACCGGACCGGGGTTCGCCCCGACGGTCCGCCCCATGGCCTTGGAACCCTTCGTGACCGGGCGTGACCATGGCATGGGGATGGGGCTGGCCATTGCGCGTCGTATCGTGGAGTCGCACGGCGGCCATATCGGCATTGGTCGGCTGGCGTCGGCCGGTGCGGTGGTGTCGGTCTGGCTCCCGCTGGTTGCGGTGTTCGAGGCGGGGGATCGGCTGGTTCCGGCACAGGTGACGCCGACCCCGGTCCCGCCGACCCCGGTCCCGGCGGCTTCACCGGCGCCCCGATTCGCGTCTGATGGCGTGCCGCACGAGATTTCAGCATGAGCGACATCGGCATGCCGCCAGCGGGGCGCCCTGGAGCCTTGGGGCGCAGCGACGGGGAGGGGGGAGGCGCCGTGATCGGCGTGGTGGACGATGACGGCGCGGCACGGACCTCGGTGATGCGTCTCCTGTCGGTCGCGGGGCACGTCCCACAGGTGTTCGAGTCGGCGGCTGCGCTGCTGGCGGCGCCTGATCTGGGGACGATGGCGTGCATCGTGACGGACCTGCAGATGCCGGGGATGACCGGGCTCGACCTCCAGCAGGCGCTCTCCTCCCGCGGGGTCGCGGTCCCGCTGGTATTCCTGACGGGGTTCGGCACAGTCCCGGCGAGCGTGCGCGCGATGCGGGAGGGGGCGGTCGATTTCCTGGAGAAGCCGGCCGAGCCGGACGCGCTCCTGGCGGCTGTGTCGCGGGCGATCGAGCGGGGGCGGATCCTGGCCTCGCAGCAGGGGCTTGCGGGCGAGGTGGCGCGCCGTCTGGCGCGGTTGACGGGTCGGGAGCGCGAGGTGTTTGACGGGGTGACCCGTGGGTTGCCGAACAAGCAGATCGGGGCCCAACTGGGGATCGCCCTCAAGACCGTGAAGGTCCACCGGGCGCGGGTGATGCAGAAGATGGGGGCGGACTCGGTGGCCGACCTGGTGCGGGCGCGCGGGGTGCTGGAGCAGGCGGGGATTGACTGGACCGCGGTGCCGCCTTCGACCGTCTAAGCGCCAATCGGCCGGTCACTTGAGTCCGGTGTGGAAACCCTCGGCGCGTGACTTGCGGGGTTCCCCAGGGTCCGCTACGTTGCAAGGCTCACCCCACTCCGGAGCAATCCGGGGCGGGTCGTCCATTCTGGTGGTTGGTGGTGGAGCCGCAACATGCCGCGCGAGAAGATCATCCTCGGGTGCACCGAGTGCAAGAACCGCAATTACTTCACGATGAAGAACAAGCGTCTTCATCCCGAGCGCGTCGAGTGGAAGAAGTACTGCCCGCGCTGCAACAAGCATCAGCTGCATAAGGAAACCAAGTAAGCCATGACGGCCCCTGTCGAGGTGTCCCGCCCGGGACTCGGCACGCGGCTGGTCACGTTCTACCATGACGTGATCGCCGAAATGAAGAAGGTGACCTGGCCCGATCGCCCGCAGCTGCAGCAGGCGACGATCCAGATCATCCTGTTCGTGCTGGTGCTCGGCGCGGTGATCGGACTGGTCGACGTCGGATTGCAGGCGCTGCTGGTGCGCCTGCCGTCGATGTTGCTCGGTCGCTGACCCCGTTTCCCATGAGCGTGTCGATGCTTGAGCACCGCTGGTACGCCATTCAGACGACGTCCGGCCACGAGAACAAGGTGCAGCGGTTGATCCAGCGGAAGATCGAGGCGGATCCGGCGCAGCCGGAAGATCGCCTCATCCGCCAGGCGCTGGTGCCGACGCAGGACGTGGTGGAGATCAAGAACGGCAAGAAGGTGACCGTCGAGCGGAAGATCTTCCCGGGGTACGTCCTCGTGGAGA
>JBDKIJ010000216.1:0-13478 GCA_039797155.1 Gemmatimonadota bacterium
GCGAAGGTCAGGCTCCCGGCTTCCTCATCGATGCCGAGAATCGTGCGCACGAGCGGCCGCGCGGACTCGGATTCACGGATGCTGAGCGGAAACAGGAGACCGCTATTCGGCAGCTCGTTCGCATGGAGGCCCAAATAGCTCTTGTACAGCGCCAAGGCTGGAGCGCCATCCAATTCGTACAGGACGTTACCCCGCGACCGCGTAATCACACGCTCGGGACCGAACGGATCCCAGCCACCCAGCGACCCGTGACCAATCTTCAGACTCTCACCATACAACCCGACGGCGACGACTTCGCGATCAAGGCACTCGTCATCGAGGAGGATGAGCGTCTGCTCGAAGTTGCTCCCATCCCCGGCGAGGCCACCGGTGACCATGACTTCAGCCGGCAACCCCGAGCGAAGCCCGTTGACGAGTGCGGTGCCATTCACGTGAATGCCATCCGAAAAGACCAGCACATGCGCCAGTTCGGGTTCGGCCAGCGCGATGGCCAACTGTCGGCCAATGGACATGCTGTCTTCGGCGTTGCTGAGCGCGCGATGCTCAACGCGTACCAGCGCGCGGCTGAACTGTATCGCGAGGGTCACCACGCTGTCGTCCGCGACCTCGGCGCCCACGATCTCCCCAGAGGTCGAGCAGCCGACGATACGTGCCTTCGGATAGAAGGCGCGGATGGCGTGGCGCACGTGGTCTTCGGCGAGCCGTGTGCGCGCGCCGAAGACGAGGACCAGCTGGGCATCTTCGGGCGCAAGGGCGCCGCGAAGGACTTGCCAACCGCCTGCGGCGGTCCAATGACGCTTCTCGACAATCATGGGCGAACGGGAAGAGACGGCGAAAGGCGAACGGAGGGACGCACTCCGTTCCTAAAGCTTACTTCTTCTGACGACCCGACGCGAGAAACTCAACAGCGAGGTGTCCCATCGCACGAACCCCAACGGGTAATGCCGTGTCGTCCCCTTGGAAGAACGGGGAGTGGTTCCCGGGGGCCGTCTTCCAGTCGATGGAAGGGGGGGTTACCGACAGTCCGAAAAAGAAGCCGGGCGCCTTCGCCGCAAAGCGGGAAAAATCCTCGCCAGCCATCGAGCCCGATGGATTTTCGGTGGCGCCGGCCTGTCCGGCCACACGCTTCAGGACGCCGGCATAGCGAGACACCAGGGCGTCGTTGTTCAGGGTGCTGCCATACCCGAGGCTTACCTGCACCTCGGCGGTCGCGTTGTGCGCCTCGGCGATCTTGGTGGCAAGCATCTTCATCCGCTCGGCAACGAGTGATCGCGACGCCGCATCAAATGTGCGGATGGTCCCGATCATCCACACGGAGTCTGGAATGATGTTCTCACGAAGCCCGCCATGAATGGCGCCGACCGTCAGCACGGCCGGTCCGGCGGTGAGATCGAGTGAGCGGGAGACCACCGTTTGCAGGGCCGTCACGATTTCCGAGCTGACGACGATCGGATCCACGGTACGCGACGGCCACGCACCGTGTCCCTGTTTCCCACGTACGATGATCTTCCAGCTGTCGCTGGCCGCCGTGATGGCGCCGCGCCCCCAATTGATGGCGCCCAGTGGCCCCGGTCCAACATGCAGGCCGAACACGCCATCGACCCCGTTCATCACGCCGGCGTCGATCATGGGCTGTGCACCACCACGCGGTGGGACTTCCTCGGCGGGCTGAAACAGGAATTTCACGGTGCCGGCCAGTTGCCCCCGTACGCCAGCGAGCACTTCGGCGGTGCCCATCAGGATCGCCGTATGCATATCGTGACCACAGGCATGCATGACGCCGGTTTCCACGCCATTGTACGTGGTCCGTACGGTGCTCTTAAACGGGATGTCGACCGCTTCTGTTACGGGCAGCGCGTCCATGTCGGCGCGCAACGCCACGGTCGGTCCCGGCTTCGCGCCACGGAGAATACCGACGACGGACGGTATGTCGCCCACCCCTTCCTGCACCTCGATGCCGAGTGCCCGCAGGTGGGACGCCACGAGCGCCGCCGTACGCTTCTCCTGATAGCCCAGCTCCGGATGCTGATGAATGTCGCGACGCCACGCCGTGACCTTGTCCGTGATCGCGGTTGTCCGCCGGTCAATCTCGGCCAGCAGCGCCGCGTCGGCGATACCCGCTTGGGCAGCCAGTGGTGCCGCACTGCTCATCACCGCCAATGCGGCGGTGATGAGGAGACGCGAAGCCGGGAGCATACGCGGCATCAGTTGTCGCCCTTCGGCTTCGCCTCGATCGCGCGCACCGTTGGGTACTCGATGCCGAGCTGCTCGAGATAGGTCTTATACTTGCTCGGGTCGTAGTAGAACTTCTGCAGCTGCGGCTTGTACTTCGCCATGATATCGGCGTTGAGCCAGATGGGCGGCTGGTCCGACGGACGGATGAACGGCTGATACTTCACGTTCTTCGTCTGCACATTGTTGAAGTAGTCCCACGCGTCCGTGACCACCTTCGGCGTGAGCAGGATGTCGAGGAGCGTGAGCGCCTGCACCTTCGCGCCGGCGAGGGCACCCTTGTGTGCGATCGGTGTGGCCATCGAGATCGCATTCGCCCAGTTGTGGCCGGGGAGCGACGGAATGTTCGACGGGAAGCGCAGCGTCACGGTGGGCACGTTCCACGCGATGTCGCCGATGTCATCGGAGCCGCCACCCATCCAGTTCTGCGGTGTTTCGCTGCCGCGCAGGATCTTGTTCGTCTCGCTGGCGAGTCCGAAGTCCGGCTGCCCCAGCTCGCGCTGGATTCCCTTGGCAAGCGTCTGATCCTTATCGTCCCACTTCGGCATCCCGACCGTCTGGATGTTGGCGTGCATCGCCTCGGCGATCGGCTTGCTGAAATGCGCCGACCAGCCGGAGCCGAGCACCATGACCGTGTCGAGCTTCGTGTCGGTCATCATCGCGGCGCCTTCCGCGACCTTCTTGCCGATGTCGAACAGCGCCATCGTGCGCGGGTAGTCCTGCTCGCGGAAGTAGAACCAGACGCTGGCGGTGCTCGGCACGACGTTCGGCTGGTCACCACCGTCCTTGATCACGTAGTGCGAGCGCTGCTGCAGCCGCAGATGTTCACGGCGATACTCCCACCCCTGCGCCATGAGCATGACGGCATCGAGCGCACTCTTGCCGCTCCACGGCGCGCCGGCCGCGTGGGCACTCGATCCGCGGAAGCGGAATTCGGCGGAGAGCAGGGCGCTCGAGCCGCTGGCGCCCCATGAGACACCGAGGTCGTTACCGACATGCGTGAACAGCGTGACGTCGGTGTTCTTGAAGAGACCGGCGCGCACGAGGAACGCCTTGCCCGCCATCTGCTCTTCGGCGATCCCCGGCCAGAGGAACAGCGTGCCGTTGATCTTGTCGCGCTGCATCAACTGCTTCACGACAATCGCGGCGACCACGTTCAGCGCCTGCCCGGCATTGTGTCCTTCGCCATGGCCCGGGCCACCGCCCACCATCGGATCGCGGTAGCCGACGCCCGGCTTGTTGCTGGCCTGCGGAATGCCATCGACATCGGAGCCGAGGGAGATTTCCGGCTTGCCGGTGCCGTAGCTCCAGCGTGCCGTCCATGAGGTCGGAATGCCGGCGACCCCCTTCTCGATCTTGAATCCTTCCTTCTCGAGGATGCCAGTCAGGTAGCGCTGCGACTCCCATTCCTGAAAGCCGAGTTCCTGGAAGGAGAACAGCATGTCCACGATTTCCTGCACCTGCTTGGCGCGCCCTTCGACCATCTTGAGCGCTTCGTCCTTCAGCTTGGCGAGTCGGGGATCGGCGGCGACGGTGGCAACGGCTGCGGCCGGGGTGGCCGCCGCGGTGGCGGCCTGCGCGGCCATCGGCTTGGCTGCGAGCAGGCTGCTCGTCAGCGCGAGCGAGGCGGGCAGGGCTGCCCGGAGAGAACGGAAGTGGGGCACGGCAGACTCCGGTGGGGCGGTGGCACGGTGCATATCAGCCCCGAACGCCGCCTCGATGCGCGCGGTCTGCGGGCCAATCCGCGAAATTACGCTGGTCGCCGGGAAACCGCTCGCCGATCGCGTCCGTACAGATCAGCGCGCGGCGTCGTAGACCGCCTCCCGGTCGGCCATCCCGAATTCCTCCCTCGCCATTCGTCGCTGTGTCCTTCGTCACAACACCGGCCGCTGTTGCTGTCGTGTCCCGTGTGCTCATGGGTGTGTCGCTTGCCCCCATGTTGCTCTGGTCGCAGCCGCCCAAGCGCCCGACGCCGGCCCCACGCGATACGCTGACGGCGGCCCAACGGGACGCCGCGCGCGAGGCCTCCCGCGACGCCCGCCGGTTGGCGCGGCAGCGGACGGCCCCCGACAGCATGGTCCGCCGTGCCCGGGCGGCGGCTGGTGCTGCCGCCGCCTTCGCGGACAGTGGGGCTCGGGTCATGCTGGAGCGCGCTCGACGGGCGCGCCTCCGTCAGGACAGCGCGCTGCAGGCCTATCGCGCCACGACGACCCAGCGCATCCGGCTGGGGCTCGGGGCCCGTCGGCTCGGGCTCGAGAAGCTGTTCTTCCAAGGGGACAACGTCGCGCAGATCTCGTGGCGCCGTGACATTGGCGTGCGGGTTACCCCGCTCGGCTCCCGCGTCGTCGTCCCCATGGCCAGTCAGGCAACCGGCCAGCTGTACGGGGCGGTGACGGTGCCCTACTTCCCCGGACGTGAACAGCTGTGGTTTCCGTCGGGCAGCTTCGGGGTGGTCAACGCCGAAATCGATGAGCGGGAATACATCCACCCGCTCGCGGGGGGCGCCGAGGGGTATTACCGCTATGCCACCGGCGACTCGGCGTCCATCACGCTGCCGACGGGGCAGCGGATCGCCTTGCGGGAGATGCGCATTACGGCACAGCGCCCCGATCGCCGACTCTTTGTCGGATCGTTCTGGTTCGATCAGGAGAGCGGACAACTGGTGCGTGCCGCGTACCGCATGGCGGTGGCCTTCGAAATCTGGGATGTGGCCCGCGAGGAATCGACACGCGAGCGCCTCGAGGCGGATGTCGCCGAGCGGTTGCGCGACTCCCTCGCGCGGGTACGGCTGTCGCAAGAGGCCTATCGCACCGACTCCGCACAGCGTGCCCGTCGCAGCGCGTCATCGGATGAGGACGAACCGCCCGCCCTCGTGAAGGCGCTGTTCCGTCCGGCGCGCGCGCAGCTTGATGGCATTACCGTCGAATATGGGTTGTACGAGGGGCGCTTCTGGTTGCCGCGCCAGCATGCGGCGACGGCCACCGCCGAGTTCGGCGCGCTGCGCATGCCGTTCACCATGGACGAGCGGTTCACCTACGAGATGGTGAATGGGGATTTCCCGCTTGCGCCGATTCCCGCTACGCGCATCGCGTCCACGCGCATTGTCGCGGCATCTGGTGATACCGCGCGGCGCGATTCAACCGTGGTGGAAGGGGTTACCGGACGGGTCAGCGCCGGCGGGGGGAAAGTCGAGGCCAGGTCGGGCGCGCCGGACGACACGACCAAACTCAGTGCCAACGCGCGCACGCGTCGCCGCCTCTGTCAGCGGGATTCCGTCTACACCCGCGTCGAGACCCGGTATGACGGGGCGCTGCGCATCGCCTACGATGTGCCGTGTGATGAGCGGAAACTCGAAACGAGCGCGGCACTGCCGCCGCTTGGCGATGACGCGGCGTTCGATCCTGCGGCGCGTGACGCGCTGCTGGAGGCGTTGGATGTCTCCTTGCAGTCGGCATGGTTTCCGCGCCCGCCCCGCATCCGCACTGGCGCCGATCTGTGGCGCTACAACCGGATCGAAGGGTTGTCCGGTGGCCTGCTGGTCGAACAACAACTCGGTGCGGGATACACGGCCACCGCGCAGGCGCGCTTCGGTCTTGCAGATCAGCATCTGAACGGTGAAGTCGCCCTCGCGAGAACGACTGGTGCCCGGACGGTCACCGCCGCCGCTTATCATCGCTTGTCTGCCGTGAATCCCGAGTGGGCCGGGGCGCTTTCCTTTGGGCCGTCGTTACCTGCGCTGCTCTACGGGCGTGACGAAGGCTTCTACTTTCGCAACTACGGGGCGTCGTTGGGCGAACGCCGCGTCCATCGCCGCGGCGCTGTCGACGTGCAGGCGTTTCTCGAGCGGCAGTGGACCGCCGGCGATTCCACCGTGCCCAACCGCTTCTCGTTCGCTCGATGGTTCGCGGATCGTCGTTTCCGCGACAATGTCCTCGCCAGTCGGGCGGATCTCGCCGGCATCGCTGCGACCTGGTCTCGAGTTCTTGTCGAACGGCCCGGCGGGCTTCGCGCCACCACCACAGCGCGGACCGAACTCGCGACGGGCACGTATACGTATGGTCGTCTGTCCCTGGATGCGACCGTGCAGCGCCCGCTTGGGCGGTTCGCGATGGCCTTGACCGGTGCGATCGGTAGCAGTGCGGGGCGGGTTCCCCTCCAGCGGGGGTGGTACATGGGTGGTGTGCGCACCGTGCGCGGGCAGATTCCCGGGACGCAGTCGGGCGATGCGTTTTGGCTGGCCCGGGCAGAACTCGGGACGCGCCAAGGGATCGTCCGCCCGCTGCTGTTTTATGACGCCGGCTGGGCCGGTGCACGCAACCGCTGGGGTGGCACCCGTCCACAGCAGGGGGCCGGCCTCGGCTTCGGCCTGCTTGATGGCCTGCTGCGCGTCGATATCGCGCGAGGCATCTATCCGGCGAAGCGCTGGCGGATGGACTTCTATCTCGACGGGGTGCTGTAACGCTTCTTGTGTCGGGGAGCGCCTCATGGGGAGCGATGGATGTGACGAAATGCCTCATCCCATCGTTTTCAGACACAACCCGTCCCGTCTCTCATGGCCACTGATTCTCTACGCAACGACACGGCGACCGCCGACGCTCTGCTCTGGCAGACGAGTTATCGCCTGATTCTGGCGATGATCGCCGGCGCGGTGACCGTCGGCTCACGTATCACGGGAGCGATTCGGCTGTCGCCGGTCTCCGACGCCATGCTGGGTCGGGATCTCGCCGATTGGATGCTGGCCATCGTGACGGCGATCTATACCGTGCTGGTGATCGGCATGCGGTCGCATCTACGTACTACCAAGCGGGCGGGCAGTGGTCTCGCGACGCTCATGGTGGCGTCCGATCTCTTCATGGTGTTCTGGCTGCTGTTCCTGTTGGCGTCGCCGGCCGAGTACCATCTCGCGCTCTTCGTGGCGCTGTTTTCGCTCCAGTTGACGCAGATCTACTTCGGTCGTTCGCCGGCGATTCTCACGCTGTCGGTGACGGCGCTGGCGTACGTGGTGCTCAACGAGCTGGTGGATCGCGCGATCGGCCAGGTGTATTGGCCGGAAGTGTTCCGTACGCTGGTTGTGTTCGGGTTTGGTGGCCTGGCCGTGACGCTAGTGCAGGGGAATCTGCATGAACGGCTTGGCACGCTCGTTGGACTCTTCGAGCGCGCAGAAGATGGCGATTTCTCCGGTACGTATGATGTGGCCGGCGACGCCCGCCCTGATGCGGTCACCGCGGTTGGGCGTACATACAATCGCTTCCGCACACAGCTGACGCAAATCGTGCACAGCGATCCGCTCACCGGCTGCTTCAATCGCCACGGGTTCGATCAACAGTTACGCCGTGAATTGTCGCGTGCCGTGCGGACGCAGACCGAGGTGACGGTCCTGGCGATCGATCTGGATGAGTTCCAGCGCATCAACGAACAGCATGGGCATTTCGTCGGTGACGAAATCATCGCCGAGGTTGGGGCCATGCTGCGGGCCACGGCGCGAACTGAGGATGTCGTCGGCCGCACCGGTGGCGAAGAATTCATGATCCTCGCACCGAACACGAGCAGCGAGGGAGCCCAATTCCTCTGCAAGCGCGTGATGGACGGGTTCAAGAGCCAGCTGTTCTCGAACACGAAAGCGAAGGTCTCGCTCACCGCCAGCATCGGTGTGGCGACCGTCCAGGTAGGAGACGAAAACGTCATGGAGGCGCTGCGCGCCCGTGCCGACGAAGCCCTCTATGCATCGAAGCGGGCTGGGCGGAACACCGTTACGGTGTGGCGCCAAGGTATTGAGCGACCGATCAGTTCCCAGCAGCAGGCGACCGCCTGATCTTCGTCGCTGGTTGCGGTGCAATCACGCGCGGATCCTCGGATCCGCGCGTGTGTCGTTTCAGCCCTGGACCGCCATCGTGCCTTCGCTCATCACGATCGAGGCGCCACCCACACGGACGGCCGTGATGGTCCCGGCGGTCTTCTCGACTTCGAGTGACAGTCTGCTTGGCCGCCCCATCTCGACCCCCTGCGCCACCTCCCAGCGGAGTGTGCCGTCGCGCGGGGTGCGTGCCGCGAGATAGCCCGCCAGCGCGGCATTCGCCGAGCCAGTGGCCGGGTCCTCGGGCACTCCACCACTCGGCACAAAGACGCGCGCGCGGAGGTCGCACCCCTGCACGTGCGGTGGGAGTCCCTCGGGGTCCTGGCCGCCCGTCATGGCAAAGACCATCGGCCACTCGGCCCACCGGCCACCAAGCACCTGTTCCCACAGGTCGACGCGCAGCCGCGCGCGTGAGACGGCGTCTACACTGGTGAGCGGCACCATCAGAAACGGCAAGCCACAGCTCGTCCCAGTCGGTGCATGTGCGCCGCCGATGAAATCGGCGGGAGTCAGCGACAGCATCGCCGCAAGTGCGGCGATATCGGAGACTTCGACACGTTCTTCGGGAAGCTGAGCGGTGGTCAGCTGTGCCCATTCCGGCGCGCCGTCGCGAAGTCGGACGCGGACGGGGACCGGACCGACATTCTCGCCCAGGATGACCGTCATCTCACCACAGGCACGCTCGGCGTCGGATGGCGTGACTTCGCCTGTCGCCACGAGCACGTGCGCCGTCCCGATGGTGGGATGCCCCGCGAAGGGGACTTCCATCCCTGGCGTGAAGATGCGGACGCGACGCGTTGTGTCCGCGCGCTCGGGCGCGAACACGAACGTCGTTTCCGAATAGTTGAACTCGCGCGTGATCGCCTGCAACGTGGCCGTCGAAAGCCCCTCGGCGCCGAAGACCACCGCCAGCTGATTCCCGGTAAAGGGTTCCGACGTGAAGACGTCGGCCGTGACAAATCGCAGGGTCCGCACGCGACTCAACCGAGGAACGGATAGCGCCAGTCATGCGGCGGCGAGAACGTTTCCTTGATGGTGCGGGTGCTGACCCAGCGCATCAGGTTGCTCTTGGAACCCGCCTTGTCGTTCGTGCCGGAGCCGCGCGCACCACCGAACGGCTGCTGCCCCACGACCGCGCCGGTCGGCTTGTCATTGATGTAGAAATTGCCGGCGGCGTTCCGGAGGTGCGCCATTGCTTCGCGGACCGCCTGCCGATCCCGCGAGAACACCGCCCCGGTCAGCGCGTACGGCGACGTCGAATCGACCAGCTTGAGGGTGTCGATCCACGCGGCATCGTCATAGACGTACACGGTCAACACCGGGCCGAACAGCTCTTCACACAGCGACCGGTAGTTCGGGTCCTTCGTCTCGATGATCGTGGGTTGGATGAACCACCCCTTCGACTTGTCGTAACCGCCGCCGGCCACAATGGTGGCGTTCGCCTTGGCCTCGTCGATGGCCGCCGCGAGGCGATTGAACGCGCGCTCGTCGATGACGGCGGCCACGAAGTTCGTGAAGTCCCGCGTATCACCCTGCTTCATCTCGGCCATCATCGCCACGCACTTCTCGCGAACGGTCGGCCACAGCGATGCCGGCACATAGGCGCGGCTGGCCGCCGAGCATTTCTGCCCCTGATATTCGAACGCCCCACGGACCATGCCGACCGCGAGCGCCTGCGGGTCCGCACTCGGATGCGCGACAATGAAGTCTTTACCCCCCGTCTCGCCGACGATGCGCGGGTACGAGCGGTACTTGTTCATGTTCTTCCCGATCGTCTCCCACATGCTGTTGAAGACACCGGTAGAGCCGGTGAAGTGGACGCCGGCCAGATCACGGTGCGTGAGGGCGATCTCGGAGATCATCGCCGCGTCGCCCGGAATGAAGTTGATGACGCCCGGCGGCATCCCCGCTTCCTCGAACAGCTGCATCGTGTACCACGACGACAGCAGCGCGGTGGCGGACGGCTTCCAGAGGACCACGTTACCCATGAGCGCCGGGGCGCCCGGGAGATTGCCGCCAATCGCCGTGAAGTTGAATGGAGTCACGGCGTAGACGAATCCCTCGAGCGGGCGGTAGTCGAGCTGGTTCCACATCGTGTGGTCCGACAGCGGCTGCTCGGCGTACAGGTCCTGCGCGAACTGCACGTTGAAGCGGAAGAAGTCGATCAGCTCGCAGGTGGCATCGATCTCGGCCTGGTGGACCGTCTTGGCCTGCCCGAGCATGGTGGCCGCGAGCATCGTGTTGCGCCACGTCGTGGTCAGCAGCTCGGCGGCACGCAGGAACACGGCGGCGCGCTCTTCCCAGCGCCAGCTCGCCCAGATCTCACGCGCCTTGGCCGCTTCGGCGATGGCCTCACGGACCAGCTCCGGCGTGGCCTTGTGGTAGGTGGCCAGCACATGCCCGTGATCGCATGGCATGGTCACGGTACCGGTGTTGCCGGTGTGGATGCGACGCCCGCCGATCACGAGTGGAATCTCCACGGTCTCGGCAGCCATCTGTTCGAGGCGCGTCTGCAGCGCCTGACGTTCCGGGGATCCCGGCGCGTAGCTGCGCACCGGTTCATTGACGGCGGTCGGCACGCGGCGCGTGCCATCGAATGCGGCAAAGGACATCGCAACAATCTCCGTGGGGCGTGGGGGAAGACCGGAAAGCTAGCGCGGGGCGATCCACGCACTACCCTTCGCGCATGAGCACGAGACGTGAGGATTCCTTCCGGTCCCGTGGGCCCCTCCTTCCGTGGGGGGCGCACCGCGTGGCGCTGATCAGCGTGGCGCTGGTCCTTCTTGGTGGCGGCCTAGTTGCCTGTGAGCCGGTCCCGGTCCACTGGGCGGGCGACGAAGTGGAGGCCGCGGCACCTGTCCTCCCGGCGAGCGAGGATGTGACGGTGCGTGATGCGCCGCCGATCGACAGTCTCCGGTGCGAGGGCTCGCTGCGTTCGGTCATGACCACCCGCGGGCGCCGCGTGGCCACCTGGTGGTCACGGAAGGCTGCGGGCTCGAGCGTGCCACAAGTGCGCCTCTTGGCAGCATGGCAGGACACCACAGTGCGGCCCGCGCTCGCCTGGGAGGCACCGCTTGCCATCGATACGCTCGATCAGGGCCCCGCTGATGCGCAGGCGGTGGAGCGCGGCGACTTCGGTTGCGCGCGCCCGGCACCGAGTATTGCCGTCGACTCGGTGAACGGGTTCGTCCACGTCACGTATGCGTTGCGTGGGCCTGAGGGCACGGGGATCTTCTACGCGCATCAAATGGATCCGCGCGCGGCCTTCGAGCCGCCCGTTGCCATTCTCTACGGGGAGCGCCTTGGCGCCAGTGCGGTAGCCTCCGATGGCGATGTCGTGGCCGTTGCGTATGAGGATCCGAATGGTCGCACCACCACAACCGTCGCGGTCGCCGTATCCAAGACGGCGGGGCATCTCTTTGAGCAGCGGCTCGCGGCAAGTATTCCGGCCAAGTCAGCGGTCGATCCCGAGGTCGCCGTTCGTGGTCGGTCCGTCACGGTCGGTTGGCGAGATCCATCGGCAGCCAGCGGTCGGCCGGCGTATCGCGTACGTCGTGCGCAGGTCGAGCCGTAACCTTCCCCCTTTTGCCCGGCGATCATGCTCCTCCTCGGCGCCCACTGCATTGATACCGGTGGCATCCCCATGGCCGCGCGTCGCGCTGGTCAGGGTGGGATGCAGGCCCTGCAGATCTTCAGCGCGATCCCCAAGTACTACAACGACAAAGTCGGGGTAAAACCCGATCGCCAGGCGCGCTTCGCGGAGGCGCTTGCTGATGCGGGCATTCCGTCGTCGCAGGTCATCGTGCATGCGGCCTATGTGCTGAACTGCGCGACCCCCGATCCCGAGAAGTGGGCGCGTGCGGCGGCGGGACTGGCCAAGGAATTCGAGCGTTCGACCACGCTGGGGGTGGGTGGTGTCTGTTTCCATCCGGGGGCCGCAACGGATGGTGATCGGGACGCCGCGTGTGACCGCGTAGCGGAGGCGATGCGGCGGGCGCTCGCGGCGACGCCCGAGGGCGCGACCCGTCTCCTCATCGAAAACACGGCGGGCGCTGGAACGACGGTGGGGCGGACTCCCGACGAGATCGCCCGCATGCTCGACGGGATTCCCGCGGCGGCGCGCGCGCGCGTCGGCTACGGGCTCGATACGTGCCATCTGTTTGCCTCGGGCTTTCCCATCGCCGAGTCACGCGCGGCCCTGACGGAGGTGCTCGATGCATTCGAGCGCGCGACGGGGGAACCGCCCGC
This sequence comes from Gemmatimonadota bacterium, assembly GCA_039797155.1. Taxonomy (GTDB): domain Bacteria; phylum Gemmatimonadota; class Gemmatimonadetes; order Gemmatimonadales; family Gemmatimonadaceae; genus Gemmatimonas. The sequence goes on from JBDKIJ010000216.1 coordinate 12,335, forward strand.
CTTTCTCCACCTCAACGACAGTGAGGGCGCGCTCGGTTCGAATCGTGACCGCCACATGCGGATCGGGGAGGGGCAGATCGGTGCCGCACCCTTCGGGTGGTTGCTTCAGGACCACCGCGCGCAGGGGATCCCGCTCATTCTCGAGACGCCGCAAGCCGTGTCGGAGGTCGCCGATGATGATGCCACCGCAGACCCCTGGGACGTCGAATCGATCGCGCTGCTGCGCGCGCTGGCGAGCGGCGAGAAGTAGCTGTCAGAGAGGAAAAGCGGCGTTTTTGCAAAAAAAATCGCGATTTCAGAGGGAAAAACCGCGCGGGACCTATTGCGCACCCTCTACGTGATTGTAGTTTTTGCCCGTCCGCGAAGCGTTTCCCGTCTTCGCGCGATCTGTCGAGAGACCTGAATTGTTGCTCGACGCGACCCGAACGGTCACACCTCCAAGGAGACGACATGGCCGCTGCGAAGAAGTCCGCGAAGAAGGCTGCAAAGAAGGCCGCCCCGAAGAAGGCTGCCGCCAAGAAGGCCGCCCCGAAGAAGGCGGTGAAGAAGGCTGCCCCGAAGAAGGCTGCCCCGAAGAAGGCCGCCAAGAAGGCTGCCCCGAAGAAGGCCGCCAAGAAGCGCACGCCGAACGCGGCGTTCATGAAGGCGCTGACCCCGAGCGCGGCGCTCGCCGCCGTCGTCGGTGACAAGCCGCTCCCGCGTACGGAAGTCGTGAAGAAGCTCTGGGCCTACATCAAGAAGCATGGCCTCCAGGATGCGAAGAACCGCCGCGCGATCAACGCCGACGACAAGCTCAAGCCGGTGTTCGGTGGCAAGGCGCAGGTCAGCATGTTCGACATGACCAAGCTGGTCTCGAAGCACCTGTCGTAACCCGACGCGGTCTTCCGCGTATGTTTGAAGGGGCGCGTCCAGCCGGACGCGCCCCTTTGCACAGCCGCCCGTCCTGGCGGCATCCTCCGTCCTAACCCGTCTCGTCCGTGGCCAAGTCGTCCTCCTCCAGCGTCTCCTCCCTTCGGAGCGGGAAATCCGCTTCGGGTGGGAACCCGACCCTCTGGGAAAACATCAAGGCGATTCTGCTGACGGTGGCGATGTTCCTCGCCATTCGCACCTTCCTCATCGAGGCGTACCGCATCCCGTCGGGGAG
>JBDKIJ010000217.1:0-2602 GCA_039797155.1 Gemmatimonadota bacterium
ACGCGACAGCAACAGTTCCGATGTGGCCGTGACGACCGTGAGCAGCGTGTTGAAATCGTGTGCGATGCCCCCCGTCAGCCGTCCCACCACCTCGAGACGCTGCGTGTGCTGCATGCGCGTCTCCATCACCTTGCGCTGGGTGATCTCGTGCGTCATGGCACAGAGCCGCGTGACGACACCCGCATCATCGAGCAGGCGCGTCGCGGTGTGGTGCAGCCAGCGGACGGTCCCATCCGCCCCGGCCACTCGGAATTCCTCGCTGAACTCAGTGCCCTCGCCACGTACGAATGCCGCCCAGGCGGCATCCACGCGATCACGTTCTTCCGCATGCACGTTGCGGAGGAACGCGCGCGGTTCGCACATCAACTGCTCCGCCGGCAAGCCCCACAGCGCCTCGGCGGCGGGGTTGACGTAGAGAACTCGCTCCGGATCGGGCGCGATGAACCAGAAGGCCGTGGGCACCTGGCTGGCCATCTGCTGAAAACGTGACTCCAGCTCGCGCAGCGTGGCCCGATGCTCACGCTCGTCGGCGGCACGTCGGATCGCTGACGGGAGACGCTCAAGGCGATCCTTGATCAACAGGTCCGTGGCGCCGCCGCGCAGGCAGTTGACCGCCGTGAGCGAGTCCACCGAGCCTGACACGATGAGTACCGGGGTTTCGGGAGCGCGTTCGCGCGTAATCCCCAGCGCCGTCAAGCCATCGATATCCGGCAGCGAATAGTCGCAGATGATGACGTCGTACTCGGCAGCCGCGAGCGCGTCTTCAAAGGCGCGGCGACGGCTGACCGCGGTGACCACGAAATCGAGCCCGTCATCGGCCAGCAGATCCTCGACGTACTGCACGTCGGCGGGGCTGTCCTCGAGGTACAGAATACGCACCTGACGCGTGTGCGGATCGGTACTCATGCGGCCTCGTCCGGGGGGATCAGGTTGATCGTGACCCAGAAGTGCATCAGGTGACGGACGATGGCCGAGAACTCGGTGAACTCCAGCGGTTTGCGGACGTAGGCGTTGACGCCGTTATCGTAGGCGGCAACGAGGTCCTCCGTGTGATTCGACGAGGTCATCATCACGACGGGGAGATGACGGAACCGACTGTCGCTGCGCAGGTGGGCCAGCAGCTCCATCCCCGTCATTCGCGGCATCTTCAGGTCGACGAGCACCAGCAGCGGCAACCGCCCGCCTCGGTCGACGGTACCCGCGAGCCACTCCAGAGCGGCGACGCCATCGCGCACGTGCACGATGCGCGAGGGGTCCATGTCCTCCTCGAGGGCATGACAGAGCAACTCGGCATCGTGGATGCTGTCCTCCACCAGCAGGATCGGGCGCTCGGCGTCAAGCCTGTTGGACATCGGTCAGCAATCCGCCGGGAGGGTGAACGTGAACGTGGCTCCTGCCCCGGGCGCCGATTCGGCCCAGATGCGCCCGCCGTGACGGGACACGATGCGGCGGACGATCGCGAGACCGATGCCGGTCCCCTCGAACTCGTCAGCATGGTGCAAGCGCTGGAACACACCGAACAGCTTGTGCGCGAACGCCATGTCGAATCCGGCCCCGTTGTCTTGCACACGGACCGTCACCCGCCCGGGTTCCGATTCCACGCATTGCACGCGGATCTCCGCCACCGGCTGCTTGCCCGAGTACTTGATCGCGTTGCTGAGGAGATTCACCAGCACCTGTCGCAGCATCGATGCATCGCCACGTACCGGCGGGAACGCGTCGATCGTCCAATGGATCACGCGTCCTTCCATCTGTGGCATCAGCCCCGTGCGGACCTCCTCGATGAGCACCGAAAGATCGACGGCCGCGAAGCGCATCTCCGCCTGCCCCATGCGCGAGAAGGCGAGCAGATCATCGATGAGATGGCCCATCTGCACGGCAGCATCGGACGCCGTGCGGATGTAGCGATCGGCGCGCTCCGGCAGCTGCCCCGACGTGGCGCGCTTCAGCATGTCCAGATAGCCGTGGATATGACGCAGCGGTGCCCGCAAGTCGTGCGACACCGAGTACGCAAACGATTCCAGTTCGCGGTTCGCCTCGACCAGACGCTCACCGCCCGCCGCGAGCTCACGATTGAGCATCGTGATGCGTTCCTCTGCGGACTTGCGCTCGGTGATGTCGGTCTGGATGGAGATGAACTGTTCGGCGACCCCGTTCGCATCGACGAACGGAACGATCGTGGTGTCGAGCCACAGCGCCGTGCCAGACTTGGTGTGATTGCGGATCTCGCCGTGCCACACCTGCCCGGCCGTAATGGTGCGCCACAGTTCGGCGAAGAACTCGGCTGAGTGATATCCCGAATTCATGACCGCATGCGTGTGGCCGATGAGCTCCTCGCGCGAGAATCCGCTCACCTCGCACATGCGATCGTTCACATAGCTGATGACACCGATGTCGTCGCTGATCACCACCAGGCCATGCTGATCGAGCGCACGTTTGAACGACGAGAGCTGCGCGGCCCGCTCGTCCACACGGCGCTCGAGGTCCACGTTGAGAGCACGGATTTCCAGTTCCGCGCGGTGCCGGTCCGTCGCGTCGCTCTGTACGGAGACGTACTGTTCGATTACGCCGGCGGCGTTCCGGATGGGTGTGATCTGGATCT
>JBDKIJ010000218.1:0-6012 GCA_039797155.1 Gemmatimonadota bacterium
CGGGACGCAAACGGCCGGCCCTTGCGGACCGGCCGAGTGCACTATGGCGGGGGCGGGATTTGAACCCGCGACCTTCGGGTTATGAGCCCGACGAGCTACCAGGCTGCTCCACCCCGCGGCAGTCTTGATAACCTAGTCGCGGGACACCCAGAGTCAACCCCGATTGGTGCTGTCTGACGCGGATTTCGCGGGTGGTACCACGGCCGAATCCGCCGGCGCCGACGGGTCGCGCACCCAGTACAGAATCTCCTTGTTTCCCCGCACCATCCCCCACTGTTCGCGCGCCATCCGCTCGAGCAACACGGTGTCGGTGGTCACGGCCTCCATCACGGTCCGCAGCTGCGTCACACTATCACGCAGCTGCTCCAACTCGGCTTCCAGCGCCTGCCGCTGCTCACGCTGCGTCCACAGATCGCTCGTGCCGTACTCGCCCCCTTCTACGGCGAGATACAGCACGAGCGCACCCCCACCACCCCACGCGAGGCGACGGAGCCACTTCCGGCCGAGCTTCTCGGATTTCTTCGCCATCACTGCGCGATGCCGTGCATCACCTGCGTATCAGCTCAAATGCCGAACAGCGCGCCACCGGGATACTCGGCGTACCCCTCGAGCTGCTCCTCGATACGCAGCAGCTGGTTGTACTTCGCCACGCGATCGCTGCGCGACGGCGCGCCGGTCTTGATCTGCCCGGCCTGCGTCGCCACCGCGAGATCGGCGATAAACGTGTCTTCCGTCTCACCGCTGCGGTGCGAGATGATGCTGTTGTACCCCGCCGACCGCGCGAGCTCGATCGCTTCCATCGTCTCGGTGAGCGTGCCGATCTGGTTCACCTTGATCAGAATCGCGTTCGCCACATCGCCCTCGATCCCCTTCGCGAGGATCTCGCTGTTCGTGCAGAACAGATCATCGCCCACCAACTGGCAGCGATCGCCAATCAGCTCCGTGAGATGCTTCCAGCCGTCCCAATCGTTCTCGGCCATGCCATCTTCAATCGACACGATCGGATACTGTTCGAGCCACCCCGCATACAACTCGGCCATCGCCTGCGGTGCACGTGACGCCGCGCCGCTCTTCTTGAAGTGGTACTGGCCATCGCGGAACAGCTCACTCGCCGCGACATCGAGCGCGAGCGCGATGTCCTGTCCCGGACGATAGCCGGCGGCTTCGATGGCCTCGACGATCACCTTGAGCGCCTCTTCATCGCTGGCGAGGTTCGGCGCGAAGCCGCCTTCGTCACCCACGCCGGTCGACAGCTTGCGTGCCACCAGCACCTTCTTGAGGTGATGAAACACTTCGGTGCCCATGCGCAGCCCTTCTGCAAAGGAGTCCGCGCCCACCGGGATCACCATGAACTCCTGGAAGTCGACGGTGTTCGTCGCGTGCGCGCCACCGTTCAGGATGTTCATCATCGGCACCGGCATCGTGCGCGACATCGGGCCGCCGAGGTAGCGATAGAGCGGCAGACCGACTTCCAGCGCTGCCGCGCGCGCGACGGCCATCGACACGCCGAGCATCGCGTTAGCGCCGAGGCGCCCCTTGTTCTCCGTCCCGTCGAGATCGAGTAGCGCGCGATCGACGGCGATCTGGTCGGTCGCATCCATTCCTTCGAGCGCCTGATTGATCTCGCCGTTCACATACTCAACAGCCTTCTGCACGCCCTTGCCGAGGTAGCGCGACGCATCGCCGTCGCGCAATTCGACCGCTTCCCGCTCGCCGGTTGAGGCGCCACTCGGCACCGCCGCACGACCAGCTGCGCCGGTCTCGAGGATCACATCGACTTCGACAGTCGGGTTGCCACGCGAATCGAGAATTTCGCGCGCGGAAACGGAAACAATGGGCGCCATGGTCGGTCCGGACTTTTGAATAGGGAAAAACGGGAGCCCCGAAATATCACCAATTCCGGCGGCGCCGTGTGAGCCACGGCAGGCCAAGGGGACGAGCCGCCTGACGGCTCAGGCCGCCAGGGTGTGATCGGATCCAACAGGATCGATGTGGCTCAGGCCGCGTGACTCTCCACCCCGTAGACATCCCGCAGACATTCGGCCATCGCGGCGCGCACGCGCTGGGCAAGGGCGTCCCGATCGTCGTAGGTGAGCCCTTCGGTGGGAATGGGATCGAGCAGGTGGACGTGGACGGTACCCGAATTGGCGCGGAATTGCCCGCGCGGGTTCACCTCGATGGTGCCATGGATGACCACCGGGACCACCGGCGCCTGCGAGCCGATCGCCAGCACGAAGGGGCCCTTCTTGAACGAACGCAGCGCGTACGACGTCCCACGCGTCCCCTCGGGATACACAAGCACCGGATGCCCGGCGCGGATACGCTGCGCGGCGTCTTCGTAGGCGCCGAACGCCGCCTTGCGATTCTCCCGATCGATGAAGATGACGCCCACCGCGCGCGCCGCGGCGCCGAACAGCGGAATCCGTTCCAGCTCGCGCTTGGCGACGAAACCATAGTGCGGCAGCACTTCGATCATCGCGGGGATGTCGAACCAGCTCACGTGATTCGCGATGAAGACGCGCGGCGCCCCTTCCACGAGCTGGTGCCCGCCATGTCGCACCACACGGACACCAGCAGCGCGCAGGATCAACCACGCCCAGGCTCGGGGAGCCAACTCGAAAATCCCCCTCGGCCTGGCGCGGACGCCGAGCAGCTGCGCGAGTAGCACACTGGAGCCGAGCACTACGGTGCCGGTCACCAGTGCCACGGTCGTGATGGCGGTGCGAATCATCGGGCAAGCCGGTACGATTCCGTCGCGACCGGCTTCACCAGGTGACCATGCGATAGCCGTTGGATTCGAGCACGTTCAGCGCCGTCATCGCGGACGTGGCCACCAGTACGCCGGGGATGAGTTCCCGGCGATTGATCCCGCGCGACCCGGCAGTCTGGCCACACAGGATCAACTGTGCGCCGGTCGCGACAAGTTCTTCAACCAGACGGCGGCTCGGATTGCGGGCGCCCTTGAATCGTGCGGCGTATGCGCTATCCGTGAGCAGTGACTGCCAGCCGGCCCCATGCACCACCGCCGCCGCCTTCAGGCGCTCCTTCGCATAGCCGTTCCGGACATGCAGGTTGTAGAAGCGCGCGACCGTGGTCAGTTGTTCGCTTACCTTGGTGGTGTCGTCGCCGCCGGCGTTGATCTCGAAGAGCATCTTGAACTCATGCCCCGCCGGTACCTTGAACGTTGGATCCTCAACGAGGAATGACCGCCCAGCGCTCTGGATGACGGGACCACTGGCCTGCGCACCCGCTTGGACGCCTCCGGTCTGGGCATGCGCCAACGAGGCACTCCCAACGAGGGCGACTACGACGTACGCAACACTGCGCCGACCCGTGCGAATGAACGACATACATGCTCCTGCAAAAGGAAGCCGATAGGCCAGCATCGGCGTGGTGAAGAACGAGCGAATCATCGACCCGTTGAAAAATGGTCAAAACCGTGACGTGATGCGCTGCTGGACCCAGCCGAAGACTCACCGCCGGCCGTATCGACCACCTCGCCGATCACGGTGAGTGGGGTGTCGCATCGTACTGCCCACAAAGCGGCCAAACTTGGCCACGCATGTGGTGGAATCGTGGCCAACAGTTCGTATTCCTCGCCGCTGACCAGTGCCTGCTCCGATGTGATCCCGGGACCGCAAGGGATCCGCGCTGGATCCAACCGCAGGCCCACACCGCTGGCGGCCCCGAGATGCTGCGCATCGGCGGCGAGCCCGTCGGAGACGTCGAGCATCGCCGAAACGCCGGCTTCGGCAAGCGCCACCCCTTCGCGAAGACGCGGTACCGGACGCGCGAAGCGCTCACGGCTCCACGAATCGGGCATCTGCCCTTCGTCGAACGCAGCCAACGCCGCCCCCGGGCCGCCCAGCGTCCCGGTCACGAGCACGAGATCCCCAACCTGAGCTCCGGCACGCGACACGGGGCGCACCGCACGTCCGATGACAGTACAGGTGATCCCGAAGGTGCGGCCCGTGCTCAGATTGCCCCCCACGATTCGCGCCCCGGCACGCCGAACAACATCGCCGATGCCATCGGCGACTTCTCCCAACAGCTCGCGCCACGATGGCGGGACCACGAACGCCACCAGTAGACACTCCGCCTCAGCGCCCATCGCGGCCAGATCACTGAGCGCCGCCGCTGCGGCCCGCACCCCGATTTCGCGCGGGGTGATCCACGCCCGGCGGAAATGCACGTCCTCGATGCACGCATCGGTGCTGACCACGCGTACGCCGGCGGTCATGGTGGGGAGGACCGCAGCATCGTCGCCAATATCCACGACCAGATCGCCCCACCGCGCCATCAGCGCACGGATGGCATCGAACTCCGCGCCGGCCCCCAGGGCCTGATGCGGGCGAAAGCCTTCGCCCCCGAGTCCGTGCGTGTTCAGCATGCGGGGAATGATCGCCTGACGGGGACCCGCCCGCGAGGGACGCTCCCTGAGGAACTCGCCCGTGATCGCGCCGCGCGACCGCTCAGCTAGCGTGGAAGTCCATCGCTGTCACGCGCGAGCCGTACCAGCCCCTGCGGGGTGCCCAGCCACCACCATCCTCCCTGCGCGACGATATCCAGCACGGGCCCGGGGAGCTGCGACGCGCTTAACAGGCGTAGCGCCCCGGTGCGGCGGGACTGCACCAACACGCCGTCAGTTCCGGCCACTGCGATGGCGCGGGCATCGATCGCCACGCGGGTGACGGCGCCGACCGAGGTGGTGGATAGCGCGTCGAGACGCACCGCGGGCACGTCGCGCCGAGGGTGCATTTGGAAGATGCCGTCGCCGGTGGCCGCAATGAGCGCCGTGTCTGACCACGCGAGCGCGCGCACCGGGCGACGACTCGGAAGCGCCGGACGTATGCGCGTCGCCGATTGCCGTGGCACGGCGATGCCGATCAAGCCCGCCGGCGTGCCGGCCCAGAGCGTATCGCCGATCAGCTGTAGCGCCTCGACCGGCACGTCGGGGAGCATCACCGGACCGACGGCGCGTGGCCGCGAGGGCGCCCGCTCTTCCGCAACAGCCTCCCGTCGATCACGCCCCCCTTCAGGGATCGAATCCGAGACGAATTGCACGCCACGCATCGTGGCGACAAAGGCTCCATCACCGGCGGGTGCGACCGCGAGCGTCCGCGCGTCGGCGAGGCCGTCGAGCGTGCTCCATCCTTTCACATCCTGCGCGCCATCGGTGAAGACGCGCACCAGCGCTCCCACGTACGCGATCCAAAGGCGATTCGCGCGCGATGCCATGGCGACCGCACGACCCGTGAGCGGCCGTGCAATAGTGCCATCGATCCAGCGCCACCGCTGTAAATCACTGGTCGTAAAGGTGACGCCACCTTCCGCATCCCCCTCGATGAGGCCAAGACCGGCCGCCCATACCCCGTCGAGCGCCGGTGCCAACGCCCCCACCCCCGGTTCGCGTAGTCCATACGGTACGTGACGGGATGTGAAGGAGACCGGATCCACGCGATAGAGCCCGAAGCGATCGGTCCCAAGCCAGACTTCGCTTGCACGCTCCGGCGCGGCGGCGCCACTGACCACCGCGAGGCGTGGGAGCGGTCGATTGGGCAGCGGGCGCTGCAGCCACGCGGCGTTCGCGGTGCGCAACTGCGGGTACTGCCGCATGAGCGTCTCGAGCGTGGGCGGGATGACCAGCGTCGCCGCGGATGGGGGACCGCTAGGCGTCGCCATGCCGATGCGCGACACTCGCGTCCACGTGCCGCCACTCCGCACGAGGGCATCACCGGTCCCACTGCGATCGAAGGCGATGACATCGGGAATACCGACAACAGCGGTGCGCTGCAGCTGCTCCGTATCCGGTCGATAGATCACCACACCGCCCGGAACACCGATCCAGAGCGCGTCTTCAATGGGATCACCGGCGAGTACCGAGAGTTGCGACTCGAGGAATCCGGCGTCGCGCGTCAGTGGCGGCATCCAGCGTTCCTGCCACCGGTCGTAGACCGCAATGCCGCCACCACTCGCGGCATACAAAAACCGACGCGATACGGCGACGGCATC
>JBDKIJ010000219.1:0-4729 GCA_039797155.1 Gemmatimonadota bacterium
GCCGCCCACGCATCCACGGCGTATTGATGGATGAATTCCGCGTCGCCTCGCGTCACGGTGTACGCGAGGATCTCGTGGTACGCGGCCACCTGACCCTCGGAGCTCACCTCGGCGGCCGTCATGCGCGGGGCGCTCGATCGTGATTGTCATCGTGAGGGGCATGCGACGACGGCGGTGCTCCTGCGGGTGACGATGACCACGCGCGTCCAACAGCATCGAGTCGCGCTTCGATGCGATCAAGGCGGGCGGCCAGGTCATCCTGGGTTGACGGCTGGATCGATCCGTCGGAGACGCCGGCGAGTCGGGCGCGCGGTGCCGCCTGGCGGACGAATCGGAGATAGCCGAGACCGATCGTGACGGCCAGTGCGACCGTGAGCATCACGAAGCGTGCGATGGAGGTCGTCGTGGCGAGAATCATCCCGACGCCGTAACACATCGTGAACACTCCACCGAGCAGCAGGCCGCTGCTCAGCACCGCCAACTGATCGGCCCGCAGAACCGCGATGGCCATGACCAGTGTCGCGAATGCCACCAGCACAATGCTCGTCGTGCGCCCCCACCCCTCGCGGGCCGCTTGCGCGCGGTCATTGAGGATGGTGACCGAATCGCGGATCTGGCGCATCCGCTCACGCTCGGCGGAGGAGAGCTCGTTGGTAGAGCGTCCCTGTTCGATGGCCCGTTCCTGTCGGCCATAGGCGTTCATCTGCGCCTCGAACGGCTTGGCCGGCGACGGATAGAAGGTGTTGACGCCAACGCCGATGAACGCCGTGATCATGAGGCCGAGGAAGATCGCGAAGATCGTGTACAGCCCTGGAGTGGAGCGTGAGGTGGCCATGCGCAGAAATTTCGGGGTCACATCGGCAAACAGCCAGCTGAGCCGTGCGGAACCTGTCGTCGACTTCGGCGCTTTTCATCATATGTCTTCCATTCCTCAAGAGATTCAGCGCGGCCACATGATGCGCGCGTTCGTAATGCTCGGCGTCGCCATGCTGTTCAGTACGACATCGGCAGCAGCCCAGAACGCCCGCGAATTTCCGCTCCCCAATCGGCCGGTGTCGCGCATTGTCGCCCCGCGCTGGGTGGACGAGGAGGACCGGGATGCGTTCGGCGAAGCCGAGAAGGTGATGGCCGTGCTTGGCATCAAGGCAGGCCAGCGCGTGGCCGATATCGGTGCCGGCGACGGGTACTACGTGCGCCATCTCAGCGACCGAGTGGGGGCCACCGGACTCGTCTACGGACAGGACATCGAGCCACGCTACCTTGAGCTGCTGCGTGATCGGGTGACGTTGTCCGGGTGGCGGAATGTGTCGGTCGTCGAGGGAACGCCGGGTGATCCGCGGCTCCCGGCAGCGAGCATCGATGTCGCGCTGATGATCCACATGTATCACGAGATCAGCGATCCCTTTGCGCTGCTGCACCGACTGTCGCCGGCGTTCCGGGCCGGCGGGCGATTGGCGATCCTCGATCAGGATGGCCCGACGGATCGGCATGGCACGCCGCCGCGTTTGCTGGCGTGCGAGCTGGGGGCGCTGGGCTATGTGCGGGTCCGCCGCGACGAGATGCCGGACGGCGCCTATCTGATCACCTTCCGCGCCCCGGATGCAGCAAACCGGACGAAGGACGCGGCCGATGTGCGTGCTCGCGTCGCCGCGGCGAACTGCCGTCCGTAAGTAATCGCGACATTTAACATTTTTATCCGGATGAAATAGGATAGTATTCTATTTCATCCGGATACAATTAATGCACTTCACGGCGTTCTACGGTCATACAAAACTCGCGGCAGGACCTTTGTTGGAGGTGGTGCGTGCGGTCGCGATCGGCCGCGATCGCCCTGACTGCGCGGCGGTCCTGGTTTTTGAGGACCGCACGGGCGCGCAGGTCGACCTCGATTTGCGAGGGAGCATCGAGGAGATCATCGCGCGCTATCAGGCGCTCGAGGCCCACGCGAGCGCGCCAGCAGCGCCTGCCGGGCCCGAAATTCCACGGAACCCGGGGCGACCGCGCCTTGGCGTCGTGCCGCGGGAGGTGACGCTCCTCCCACAGCATTGGGAGTGGCTGGCAGCGCAGCCGGGGGGCGCGTCCGTCACGATCCGCAAACTGGTGGAGCAGGCTCGTCGCGCCGGGGCCAACGACGAACGGGTGCGCGTGGCGCGCGAAACGGCCTACCGCTTTCTCTATGCCGTGGGTGGGAATCTGCCGCAGTTTGATGAAGTCAGCCGTGCGCTGTTCGCCGGTGACCAGCCGCGACTGGAATCCTTGACCGCCGATTGGCCTCGTGATGTGCGCGACTATCTCCTGGCACGCCTCACCTCCTGACCGCCCCGAGGGGCGATCCACACCGCCGCCCCGCTCACTTCCCGCGCGGTAGCGCAAACAGTTGCCGCTCGGGGGCCTGATCCACCCGCGGGGGATCGGGCGGCGCCGTCGCTCCACGCGCCGCCATGGGCGTCAGCCATGACGATAGCCACCAGCGAGCGCGCTCGTCCTGATGCAGCGCCAGAAAGCGCGGACCCGCCGCTGCCATCGCCGACGCGGTGAACGGCAGCATGGCGCTTTGCAGATAGTGGCCGCGCTCATCGTAGTAGTCGATGATGCGTCCTTGCCTGTCCGAGGCGAGTCCGACAAGGACCACGAAGCCGCCATCGACGATCGCTGCGTCGACGATAAACGGCTGCTGCAACGACGGTGCGGAACCCCGCGACGCACGGTCAGCGCCGACGGCGACCAGGTCACGCTCGCCCGGGGGATGCAGCCGATCGAGACGCGGCATCGGCGCCGTGCTGTCCGGCACGCTCACGACCAGGACGTTGCGCTCCGTCAGCAGCAGGCACCGTCGAACATCACCGTTCCCGAAGCGGAGACGCGACACCGAATCCCCCACGAGCAGATGCCTCCCGATCAGCGAATCGTCGGCGGCGATGGCGGTCAGCGAGTACGCCTCGAGGACGCGGCGCTTCCCGAGATAGCGCACGTGGAGGAGCGCCCCTGGTGACACCGTACACAAGCGGCCGCTGCCGCCGCGTAGCAGGGGGAGATCTCGGCGGAACATGAAGCCGCCAATCGTCTCACGCACGAGTGTGCTGGTCGCACTGTCGATGACGTCGACCTCCCCGCTGCTCGTCACGCGCGACAGTTCCGTCGGCGCCACGATATCGCGGGGGACTTCGGCGTTCAGCGCTGGATCGATGCGCGCGGGGCGGGTGGAAAGCAGCAGCCCCTTACCGTGCAGCTCGAACTGAGAAATACGCAGCGGCTGATCCTGCAGCAGCGCGACCGTACCGCGGCTGGCGCGAAACACGAGCGGCACCATGGTGCTATCGGTGTGCTTCGTGATGTCGGTGCGCCACTCCTCGCGCTTCGCCGGATAGATCGTACGGGCCGCGATCGCCGCCTGCAGGGCGGGCGGCGCGTCATCGGTTCCCGCATCCTGATCGGAGCATGCCGCAGCGAAGCCGACCAGGCATACGGCGAGTCGAACGCCTAAACGTGCCGAGCGATCTACTGCTGACACACGTTCCAGCGCACCACCGTCTCGTCATTACACCGGTAGGTGCAGAATCCGCAGTTCGAGCCGCCGATGTTCGTGCAGGCGCCGTACCCGGGTACGCGCGCGAACTGCGGACAGGCGCGGCGCTTCGTGGCCTGCTGTTGCGTCTCCAGCGCCCCGGGCGCGAAAAGCAAAAACGCCATCAGTGGCGCGGTGCGACGGATGTACAGACGCCGCCGTGGCGCGAGGATCGTCGCGAGAATTGTCGAGATAGTCATATCCGTGAGGTACGCCGACGGCGCGCGGTGAGCAAGGGGCGGTGCAGGAACGGCGGGCGTCGGCTCTATGGTGCGATTACGCCCCGTACACTCTGCCATTGGGCCTCCACATCAAGAGACCGTGCCCAACGCTCGACATACGTGCGGTCGAGCGCAGCCCCCGAAAGTTCCAACAGGGCCCGCACATCCTCGAGTTGGCGCGCGGACCCGCCGAACTTCGCCCATTCCAACTTGGCAAGCACGAGATCCTCCAATGTGGCGACCGGAAGACGCACCGCGCCAAGCGGCATGTCGACGCGACGCGCGAACTCCTCGCGGCTGAACAGGCGATCTTTCCTGATGATCAGGTCGATCTTCCACCCTGTTTCCACGTCCACGACGTTGAACATCGTGCGCGCGACCAGCGCCTCGTGCGCGGCCTCATCGGAGACATAACGACCGGCCGCTGCCATCTGACCGACAAACCGCTGCAACGCCTCTGGCGTCGGATCGATCACCAGATCGATGTCCATGGTGGCCCGGCCAGCACCGTGGACGGCCGATGCGAACGAACCCGTCAACATGCAGGGAATGTCGGCGGCGTTCAGCGCCGACAGTACCTCATCGAGGAGCGCCGTGACGGTCATGGCATCATGGTGGTACGCGACCGCCCCATCTCCCCCACCATCAGTCCCAACTCCACCATCGATTTGTCCGGAAAGCGAGCCCGAAGACGCGCCATGGCTGCTGCATGCACGAGTTCACTCAACTCGAGCGCGTCTCGGAGACGCGCCTCCGGTGAGCGCGCGCGGATGGCGGCCAAGCGCACCGCCTCCGCGTCGGGACTCGTGTCGCGCATCGCCTTACCGCACCAGTTTCTTGTACGCGATCCGCTTCGGCTGGTCGGCGTCCGGGCCCTTCCGGCGCTTCAGATCCTCGATGTACGCGCCGTAGTTCCCCTCGAACCATACCACTTCCGAGTTGC
>JBDKIJ010000220.1:0-5914 GCA_039797155.1 Gemmatimonadota bacterium
GACCGGGAAGAAAGATTTCCTCGTCACGCTTGGCCAGACTGATCAGGCCGATCTGCGTGATCGATAGGGCGTCGAGCGCCGCACGTGCCGCACCAAGCTGTCCTTTGCCGCCGTCAATCACGGCCAAATCCGGCAGCGGCTTCTCTTCGTCCAACCGACGACGGAAATAGCGCGTGACCACCTCGTGCATCGAGCGGACGTCATCGTTGCCCTCGAAAATCTGAATGCGGAACTTGCGGTACTCGGCCCGCTTGGGTCGCGCATTCTCGAACCACACGGCACTCGCGACGACGTCTGTGCCCTGCGCATGGGAGATGTCGAAGCACACGAGCGAACGGGGTACGCGAGGCAAGCCCAGTTCGCGTTGCAGCTCGTAGACCGGATCCACGGCGCGCTCGTCCGCCTCGAAGGCCGCGAGCTTGAACTCCTCGAGGAGGTGTCGCGCATTCTGATCGGCCAAGTCGACCAGCGCGCGTCGCGGCCCGCGCTGCGGCACACGGATCCGCGTGCCGTCGAGTGACGCTTCGAGCGATTCCCGGTCTTCGAAGTCGAATGGCACCAGCAGGTCGGCTGCCTTGGCCTCGCTGACGCGATACCACTGCGCCAGACAGGCGCCGAGGATAGCGGGATCCTCCTCACCCTCGGCATGCTCAAGCAGTCGATGATCACGCGCCAACAGCTTGCCGCCACGCACCCGCAGTACCACGACACATGCATCCTCGCCGTCGCGCGCATACCCCACGACATCGCGATCGCCCCCCTCCACCTCGAGCACCACCGTAGGCTCTTCCATCTTCTCGAGATGCCGGAGTGCGTCCCGCAACTCGCCGGCCGTTTCGAAATCGAGTCGCTCGGAGGCCTCCAGCATGCGCTCGCGCACATGGCGCATGACGTCACTCGTACGACCGTCGAGAAACCAGACGACTTCATCGATCATCGATCGATAATCATCAACGGCCTGATAGCCGACACAGGGAGCCTTGCACCGCTTGATGAAGTAATCGAGACACGGGCGCTCCGGCGCCTCGCGCGGGAGCGCATAATGGCAGGAGCGCACCGTAAAAATACGCTTGACCACATTCAGCGCCCGACGCATCGCCCCCACATCTGTATAGGGGCCGAAGTAGCGCGCGCCGTCATCCTGCAACCGACGCGTGACGATCACGCGAGGGAATGGCTCCTGTACCGTGACCTTGATGTACGGATACGACTTGTCGTCGCGCAGCGCGATGTTGAAGCGCGGACGATACTCCTTGATCAAGGTGGCTTCGAGTATGAGGGCGTGCGCTTCACTCGGCACCACAATCGTCTCGAGATCCACCACCTTGCGGAGCAACCCGCGCGTCTTCGGACTGGCAGCATGATCCTGCGCCCAGTAGCTGCGCACGCGCGAACGAAGCCGCTTGGCCTTCCCGACGTATAACACCCCGCCGTCGGCATCCTTCCAGAGATAGACCCCAGGGCCATCGGGAAGATGTGGAAGCTTCTGCGCGACCGGCGCGGGCATTCCGCGCTCCAACGCCGCGCGTGTCCACTCGTCATCGGGGAGCGGCAAATCGTGCATCACGTCCGGTTACGTACCCCACGGCGAAGCCAACGAGCCGCTTCAGCCGAACCCATCCACCAGGCCATGACGACAAACGTCACACCAAACAGGGCGAGCACCGGGATCGCCACAAGACGCGGCGAAACATCTGCCCACTGGCTGTCGACCATCCAGCGCGCGACGCTCCCTGCCAGCGCCGCCATGGTCGCGGCGAGGACGATGCGCCGAGTCCCGACCCACATCTCGGGGGTATACAGGGGCCCGAGGCGCCCGCGTAGTCCGCGACCAAGCCAGGCAAGATTGACGAAGCTGCCGATCGCCGAACCGGCCGCGATCCCCATGGCGGCGTACGGTGAAGCTCGCCACGGGAGCGCGATCGCCGACGCGGTTACGGCAGAAACCGCCAGACTGGCCAACGACGCCCGAAGCGGGGTCCGGTAGTCACGCAGGGCATAATGTGCTGAACTGAGCAACTTGACTGAGGCGAAACTCACCAGACCCACGGCATATGCGGCAAGCACGCCATGCACACGCCGCGTCTCTTCAACGCCGAAGCGTCCCCCGGAGAAGAGCAACGCTACGCAGTAGTCACCCAGTACCATGAAGGCCACGGCACTGGGCACCACGTAGAAGAGAATGCGTTGCCATCCGCTCCGTACGCGCTCGCGCAACGTGTCGAGCGCATCCCCACTGGCATCGCGTGAGAGATCCGGAAGTGCGGCGGCCGCCACCGAGATGCCGAACAACGAGACCGGGAGCAGCACAAGCGTGTTCGCATACGCCAACACACTCGGCGCACCCTCGGGGAGCACGGATGCGATCTGCAGATCCACGAACGAAGAAATCTGCACGACCCCAAGCGCGGTCACGACCGGTATCACATTGCGCAGTGTTTCGCGCACCCCCTCGCTGCGTAGATCAAATCGCGGACGTACCGGCCCCACGAGCTGACGCACCTCTGGCCACTGCGCCGCGACTTGCAGCACGGCACCAACCAAGGTGGCCCATGCCAGCCAAAGGACAAGCGTTTCGGCATCTGCCGCCCGAGGGCCGCCAACCAACAGCAGCGCGATCTGCGCCACGGACCACAGCGCCGCGCTGGCATAGCTCCAGAAGAATCGCCGATGCGCGTTCTGTACGCCGAGGCACCAGCCACTCACCACCATCAGCCCGGTCATCGGGAAGAGCACGCGGGTCAGCCGTGTCGTGAGTTCGGCGGACGCCCCTTCGAAGCCTGGGGTGAGGATCGCCGTCAGCAGCGGCGCCGCAACAATCCCGAGCAAGGTGAGCACCGAGACCGCAACAAGCAGCACACCGAGAACGGTGTGCGCCATGGCACGCGCGCGGCGGGGGTCGTCCCCATCGAGTAACCGTGCGTACACCGGAACGAAGGCAGCGGACAGGGTGCCCTCACCCAACAGGTTGCGCAACGCATTCGGAATCTTGAAGGCGGCGTTGTACGCATCCGCCGCCGCACCAGCCCCGAGGAAGTGCGCAAACGCCGTCTGGCGCAACAACCCGACCACACGACTGATCAGGATTCCGGCGCCAACGACAAAAGCCGAACGCCCCGCCCCCCTGTCTTTCATCGGAACGACGCGGAGCCCTGCACGAGCGCGTTGGCGTACGCCATGGCCTCGTCGCGCATGCGGTCGAGCACACCCACACCATGCCGAGCCAATAGGGGCATCGGGTTGAGATGCCGCTCGGGCGAATGCCCCTCGGGCCGAATGGCTGCGCGCAGGACCGTCACCTCCTGCATGGTCTGCGACTCGCGCCGCTTGATTCCAGCGAGGAGTCGCCGCTCAAACCGACCAATCCGATGTTCGAGGTCACGGGCCAGTCCACCGATTACCTCCGGCGCGAGAACCGCCTCGCCGTCATTCGCATCACCAATGGCCCGCAACTGCGCATCCATCGTGACCCGAAGACGCTCGAGCGCATCGTTCATCTGCTCGGACACATGACGACGCGCCACATGCTGCTCTGCTTGGTGCGGTATCCGGAGATCGTCTTCGGCCAATCCGATTTCGGCAAGGCGGGCCACATGGTGTGCCTCGATCAGTTCACAGGCGAACCGGGGGACTGCGATTGGCGCCGCAACACCCATAGCCTCGGCGACGGCCGATACCTGCGCGAAATACGCCAACTCCCCTGGACCCGCGAGATAACAGGCCGTCGGCAGCAGGCTCCGCTCGATCACGGGCCGCAAAAGCACATTGGGTCCCAGCGACCCGCGGAGCGCGCCATCGGCACGCATCGATGCATCCTCGATCGGTATGCGTTCCCGAACCTCCACGCCATGCGGGTCACGCTGCCGATGAAAGACCAGTGACAAGCGCTCGATATGCTCGACCTGCGGCGTAAATCCAGCCGCCACGATCGCATCGCTTCGGGTGACCAGCGCGCGTTCAATCAAGCCCGCATGGCGCAGCGCCTCACGGAGCGCGGGGTCGGCGGCCTCGCGCACCGCAGGATGTGCCGCATCGAGCACGGCCATGCCGAATGGCTCAAGGAGGTCCCGCAACAACACGAGATAGGCGTGACCAATCGTGGCCGTCGGCTGGTACGCCGATTCGAGCACCTGTCTTACCCGCAAGTCCGCCGCCGACCCGGAAGCGGAATCGAGCACCGGCCAAATCGCCGACAGATCGCCCAATGGCACGTCAGCCATGGCCACGCCTTCGGTCGCCGGCCCACCAAGTGTCGCGGTGACCACACCCTTCCCCGTCGCGAAGCGCGCGACTGATGCTTCATGCCAATCCGCGTCATCGGTGGCCGCCCAGAAAACCGGCGCGACCGGGAGCTGCAACGCGTCCTGGAGCGCGTCGGCCAGCGCAATGGCGCCAATGGCCTTGCTCAGCGTGTACAGTGGCCCACCGAAAAGCCCCGGCTGCTGCCCGGTCGTGATCACCAGTCCGTCAGCAGCTGCCTGCGCAAGACGCCCCTGCGCTGCACCCGTCGCCGCGAAGGCTGGCGCCAACGCCCCAAGCCAGTCACGTCCGGCGAATGAACCGCGAATCGCTTCGGCATGTTGCTGCCAGCCCCGCCGATCAGTTGGACGTGCCGTCAACCAGCCGCGATCGTCCCCGCGCTGCAAGGCCAGCGACAGCGGACTCCCGCCGAGCGGCGCGCGCCGCACAAGCAGCGCATCAGGGCTCGTCACAATCGGTTGGTCAGCACTTCGCATGCGATCGACTCTTCACTTGTGGTACGGTTCGCCCCGAACGATGGTCCCCGCGCGGTACAACTGTTCGGCAAGGACCAAACGCGCAACTTCGTGTGGTAGCGTCCACGGCGCCAGCGAGAGACGACGGGTAGCACGGGTCAGCACGGAGGTACCCAGGCCGAACGCCCCACCAATCACGAACGCCACATTGCGCGCCGCTTCACGTTGTGCGTGCA
Source organism: Gemmatimonadota bacterium (assembly GCA_039797155.1). Taxonomy (GTDB): domain Bacteria; phylum Gemmatimonadota; class Gemmatimonadetes; order Gemmatimonadales; family Gemmatimonadaceae; genus Gemmatimonas. The sequence goes on from JBDKIJ010000220.1 coordinate 4,952, forward strand.
GCCATGCGGCGAACGCCTCGGAATCCTGCGAGGTGCCACCGGGATCGCAGGCCACGACGACCGCGTCACCGGGAATCCTATCGAGGAGACGCTGCGCCTCCCGCTCCTTGACCACCCCACCGTCCAGACCACGCGCGTTTTCCTCGCGCACCTCGACGATTTCCAGCGGCCAGTAGCGGGCGGCGCGTCCTTCATACTCCTGAATGGCATCGGCCAGCCCCGCATGGCGAGGCCGGCCGATGACATGAACCGAAACGCGCACCTGGCGCGATCAGGCGTAGATGCCGCGCAGCCGGTGCACGGTCGCCACACGACTGATGGACAGCATGTAGGCCGCGGTCCGCATGTTCACCTTGTGCTGCATCGAGAGATTGAGCACGTCCTGGAAGCTGCGCGTCATGATGTCGGCCAGCCGTTCATTGACCGAGGCTTCCGACCAGAAGTAGCCCATGCGATCCTGCACCCACTCGAAGTACGACACGGTCACGCCGCCGGCATTGGCCAGGATATCGGGGATGACAAAAATCCCCTTCTCCTCGAGAATGGGATCCGCGGCCGCCGTCGTCGGACCGTTGGCCCCTTCGCAAATCACCTTCGCGCGGATCTTCGACGCATTCTTGGCGGTGACGACATTCTCAAGCGCCGCCGGAACCAGCACGTCGACCGGGAGGGTGAGCAATTCCTCGGGATCCATGGCGTCACCACCGGTGAAGCCGTCGAGGCCACGATGCGCGTTCGCATAGGCGATGGCCGCGTCGATATCGATCCCCTTCTCGTTGTAGAAGGCACCAAACCGGTCGGAGATCCCGACAATCTTGCATCCTTGCTGGGCCATCAGCTTGGCGGCCGTCGATCCCACGTTGCCGAAGCCCTGCACCACGACCGTCGCCCCCTGCATCGACATCCCGAGATGCGTGAGCGCCTCCTTCGTGACCAGCATGCACCCGCGGCCGGTGGCCTCCT
>JBDKIJ010000221.1:0-6733 GCA_039797155.1 Gemmatimonadota bacterium
GGCGCCACCTTCCATCGGGTTGACGCGCTGTGGTCACCGCGTGCGGCCGTGATCGTGCTTCCGACGTCGTCATTGTCCGTCTACGGCACCACGAGTGTCTCGTTTCTGCCGAGCAGTGGTGATCAGTTCGCCGGGCTCACGGTGTCCACGCAGACGCTGCAACCGGAGGCATTCCGCAATCGCGAGGTGGGCGTGAAGTGGACAGTGGCCAACCGCGTCGATCTCGCCAGTGCGTGGTACACACTCGACCGTTCGAATACGATGGCCCCCGATCCCGCCGATGCCACCCGCATCGTGCAGACGGGACGGCAGCGTACCACGGGCGCCGAATTCAGTGCGCAGGGCTCGCCGATCCACGGATGGGATCTTATGGGCGGCGTCGCGGTCCAGCACGCACGCATCGTCTCGCGCACCAGTGCCGCGCGTGTCGGAGCGACGGTCCCGCTGGTCCCGGCGACCACGGCGTCACTCTGGAACAAGGTGCGCATCAGGCCCGCCGTATCGCTTGGCGGTGGCGTGATTCATCAGGCGCGGCGCTATGCCGCCATCGACAACAGTGTGGTGCTGCCGGGATTCACGCGGGTCGATGCGGCGCTCTTCCTTTCGCTTCCACGCGGCCTCGCCGCGCAGCTGAATGTCGAGAACCTGTTCGACGTCCGGTACGCGGCCACGTCGCATGGCAATAACAACATCATGCCCGGCAGTCCCCGGGCCTTCCGCGTGGCCTTCTCACTGATCCCCTGATGTCCTGACGCCCTGATGTCGCGGGATGCGTGACGACCCGTGGCCAGCAGGGTCCGCTTGAACCGCCCGCCGTTCCTGACATATTTCGCAGGTCACCAAGTCCTGACGCCCGGCCGTACCGGCCGGGCGTTCGCCTTTTCCCCCGCCAGACGGGTCCGCATGTTTCAGGAACTCATCGCCCAGATGGCGCGTGAAGTCGAGAAGCTCACGTACGAGCTGAATGTCACGCTGCCTGCGGAAATCCGGAAAGCCGTCGAACTCGGCGACCTCAAGGAAAACAGCGAGTACAAGGCCGCGCTCGAGCGCCAGCAATTCGTGCAGGCGCGGCTTGGCCAACTGACACAGCGCGTCACCAAGCTGGCGAATATCGACATTGCCCAAATCCCGGCTGACAAGGTCGGGCTCGGCTCACGGGTGATCGTCGAGGATGAACAGACCAAGTCACGCGAAACGTACGAGTTGGTATTCGGTGACGCGGGCGAACTGCAGGATGGTCACGTGACCATGGGATCGCCAATCGGTCGTGCCTTGCAGGGGAAGGCAGTCGGCGAGCAAGCGATTCTCAAGCTTCCGACCAAGGTGCGGCGTCTGCAGATCGTGGAGCTGCACACGATCCACCAGCGATCGGCCGACGAGCTCGCGTAACGTACCGTCGACGCGCGCGTCGCTGCGCGGTCAGGCGGCCGCGAGGGTGATGCGAGCCGTAAGGCCCCCATCGGCGCGTGGCTCAAACGCCAGCGCCCCACCCATGTCACGCAGGTAATCGGTCGCCAGCAGCAACCCGTAGCCACTGCCGGATTCTCCGGCGCTCCCGGTGTGCGACGGCGCGACCCGACCGGCTTCGACGGCGTCACGCACCGTGTCGGGGAGCCCGGGACCCCGGTCTCGGACCTCGAGCCGTACTTCGCCATTCCCCCGGTAGACGTGCAACGTGATCTCCGCACCGGCGGGACTGAACTTGATGGCGTTCGAGAACAGGTTGGCCAGCACCGTATCTTGCAGCAGGGTGCGGTTGCCAACGATGACGGCATCCACATCGCCGACGCACAGCAGTCGCAGTCCTTTCGCGTCGAGCTGCCAGCGGAAAACGGCGACCAGCGCCTCAATGAGTTCCCGCACCTGAATCGGTTCCGGCGGTTGGATCCGTCCAAGCGCCGCATCGATCGTCGCGCGCATGCGATGCACGACCCCGGGAATCTCCTCGGGAATGGCACGGCCTCCCGTGGCGCGCGTGTCCTCCAGCAGCAGGGAAACGATCTGCAGCGGGTTGGCGAGATCATGGAAGAGCGTCCCGACGACGCGCCGCCGCCGCCGAATGGCGTCCAGCGCCTCTCGGCGATGGACCTGAATGGCGGTAAGCAGGTCCTGTGGGAGATTTGTGAGCATGACCCCGGCCGCGATGTAGATCACGCAGGCCATCACGCTCATGATTCCACGGCTTCCCGCAAGCAGCAGTGCGATCAGCGCCATCACGCCACCAGGCACGATCATCAACCGCAGATTGCCGGTCACCACGCCGAGCATGATGATGGTCAGCAGATTGAGCGAAAGGGACGGGGGAATGATCGGTGATCCGGGGACCGCGATCCAATACCGATAGGTGCCGAGATACCCGAGGCACAGCACGACGGCGGTGACCACGCTGGCCTGTCGCCAGTAGTGAGGGCGTCGCTGCACGAAGAGTGCGATCCCGAGGAGCACCGTGAAGAGCACCATGACCAAGACCGTCATGGTCGATACCCCCGCCACCCAGAGACGGAGCGCCTGCAACGGGAGCAGGACCGTACCAAGGGCAGTGAAGGCGCGCAGCAGTTCACGGCGCAGCCGGACCACACGCCCGCGCAGCTTCCCGAAGCTGAGGGTCGCCTCGGGGGGCACACGGCGGCGACTTTGTTCCAGCGTTACGGCCAGCGCCCGGGCCGCAGTGGCGGCGGCCTCCGGTCCCACTGCCAGACTGGCCGAGAGGGCGGCGACTCGTTCGGTAACACCGTGGGCCAGTTCATCCGTGATCTCAGCAGCCTGCGCGCGCGCCGTCTCGAGACTGCGTGAGGATGCGACCAGATCCCGAATGCCCGAGGCAAACGCGCGGAGTTGCAGATGCACCACGAACAGCAGGACGCTCCCGACGACGACCCAGTTACCGGCAGTGACTTCCAGAAATGGTGGGAGGGGAGCGAAGCCACTGCCGAAGGCCCCGGCAATGGCCGCGATCATGCCGAGGAAGAGCGCGAGGGCGAGCCGCCAATCAACCACCAGCGCGAGATAGACGCAGGCCGGAGGAACGAGTTCGACGCGCGGCGGCCATCCGTTTCTTGTCTCGAGGGTGATCGAGCCGATGATCCAGATCGTCAACGCGATCCCGGCGATCAATCGGGCCCGATACGAAGGGACCCGACGACGCACCCAGAAGTACCCGATCACGGCCAGGATGGCGACCACGCCGCGGGCGACCTGCATCCCTGGGCCCGCATTCTGGAGAAAGGCGCCAATCCCATTCGACGCCGCCAACAACAGATAGCCAGAGCGGGAGATCTGCCCCGTCAGCGTCTCATATCCGAACAGGGCACCCGACTTGGCGAGTTCATCGCTGGTCGAGCGGAGCTGTGGAGAGAAGAGGGCGGGCATGACGGTGATCGGGAGGGCAGGGGGATGCTGCAATCGTAAGCGCCACCACGCCATTGCACTACCTTAGATTTCGCGCGACACAACCTCACGATCGCGCGCTCCGCTTCCTCATCCCAGCATTCGTCGCGCCTGCTCATCATGCCCACCACCTCCAGCCGACGCGTTGCCATCATCGACGGGGTGCGAACGCCGTTCGCGCGGTCCGGTACGGCACTCCGTGATTACACCGCCATCGATCTTGGTCGTTTTGCCGTGGCGGAATTGGTGCAGCGGACCAGCCTCGATGGCGCTGAGGTGGATCTGCTGACCTTCGGGACGGTCCTGCCGTCCGTCGTGGCTCCGAACCTGGCGCGCGAGGTCGCGCTCCTCCCGCATTTTCCCAAAACGCTGCAGGCGTATACGGTCGGTCGCGCGTGTGCCTCGGCCAATCAAGCGATCACTGATGCCGCCGATCAGATCGCCCTCGGCCATGCCGACGTGGCGATCGCCGGCGGGAGTGAATCGCTGACGCAGGTACCCATCCTGCATTCGCGCGGCATGAGTGACATCCTCGTGGCGGCATCGCGCGCCAAGTCGCTGTCTCAGCGCCTCTCGGTGTTGGCGCGCATCCGTCCACGTGACCTGGTGCCGATCACGCCGGCGATTGCGGAGCCCAGCACCGGCGAGACGATGGGGCAAAGCGCCGATACCATGGCGAAGATCAATGGCATCACGCGCGCGGCGCAGGATGCGTTCGCGCTCCGCTCGCATCAGCGTGCGGCCGCGGGGCATGCCGATGGCCGGCTGACAGCCGAGATTGCGCCGGTGCCAGTGCCGCCACGTTTCGATACGATGCTGGCCACAGACAACGGCGTTCGTCACGACACCACCCTGGAACAGTTGGCGGCCCTCCGCCCGGTGTTCGATCGCATCTACGGTACGGTCACCGCGGGGAATGCCTCACCATTGACCGATGGGGCGGCCGCTGTCCTGCTGATGAGCGAGGAGCGGGCGAAAGCGTTGGGGTATGCGCCGCTCGCCTACATCCGATCCTACGCGTACGCGGCCGTCGATCCCGCTGAGCAGTTGTTGCAGGCACCGGTGTTGGCCGCGCCGATGGCCTTGCGGCGTGCCGGGCTGTCGCTGAACGACCTCGATCTCGTCGACATGCATGAAGCGTTCGCCGCGCAGGTCCTCAGCAATCTGCATGGGCTGGCATCGAAAACGTGGGCTGCGCGTGCCGGACTTTCCTCACCCGTCGGCGAAGTCGACCCCGAGCGGCTGAATGTGCTCGGGGGCTCCATCAGCATCGGGCATCCGTTCGGCGCCACCGGCGCGCGCATTGTGACCACTCTGTGCCGGGAGCTGCAGCGTCGGGATGGACAATTCGGCATGCTGACCGTGTGTGCCGCCGGTGGCATGGGTCACGCCATGATCGTGGAGCGCGCATGATCGACGCGACGTCTCAGCCGACGACGCCAGGCAGCATGACGCTGCTGGATGATCCAGAGCTCGGCGTGCAGCTCCTTCGGGACCATGATGTTGCCGTGTTGGTGTACGACCAGCCGGATTCGCCGGTGAACACGTTGAATACCCGGATTGGACCAGTGTTCGAGCAGTGCTTCACGCTGGTGGAACGCGATCCCTCGTTGCTGGGGCTCGTGTTGTTGAGCGGGAAGCCGGACACCTGGGTGGCGGGGGCCGATATCGAAGAGTTGCAGGCCGTGACGTCGGCCGATGAGGCCGAGTTGCTCTCTCGGACTGGCCATCGCCTGCTGCAACGTGTGGCGGGATTCCCCAAGCCGGTGATCGCCGCCATTCACGGTGCCGCGTTGGGTGGGGGGTTGGAGTTGGCGTTGGCGTGCGCGTACCGCATCGCCACCGCACACCCGAAAACGGTCCTCGCACTTCCCGAAGTGCAGCTGGGCATTTTCCCGGGAGCGGGTGGCACGCAACGACTGCCGGCGCAGATTGGACTGCGCGCCGCACTCGACATGATCCTGACGGGGAAGAACGTGCGCGCGAAGAAGGCGCACCGCCTCGCCCTCGTGGAGGAACTCGTCCATCCGTCACTCCTGCGTTCGCTCGCGGTGCAACGAGTGCGTGCGCTGGCTCGGAACGAGTCCACGCCAGCGCGTCGGCGCCGAGTGACCGTGCTGGATCGCGTGCTCGAGGATACGAGCCTGGGTCGGCGCTTTGTCTATGATCAGGCGCGCAAGACGGTGCTCCGGAAGACTGGTGGCCATTATCCCGCGCCACTGGCGGCGATCGAGGCCATCGCCGCCGGGCTCGAAGCGGGGCCGATGGCGGGATATGATGTTGAAGCACGGCGTTTCGGCGAGATGGCCGTATCGCCGGTCAGTCGGCAGCTGATGGGCATCTTCTTCGCGACGACGGCACTCAAGAAGGAGAGCGGATCCGACGCAACGGTGGCGCCTCGGCCCATCCGGAAAATCGGCATCCTTGGCGCTGGCTTCATGGGTGCCGGGATCGCCAGTGTCGCCGTGCAGCAAGGCACGCTGGTGCGGCTTAAGGACGCATCGCTCGAGCGCGTGGCGGCCGGATGGCGGGCCGTGCGTGATGTGCTGCATGGGCGGCTCCGCAAGCAGCAGCTCACGCGCATCGAGTTCGACCACATGCTGTCGCTCATCGGCGGAACGACCGATTATCGCGGGTTTGCCAACTGCGAGCTCGTGATCGAAGCGGTCTTCGAGGACCTGGCCGTGAAGCATCAGGTGTTGCGCGAGGTTGAGCAGGTCGCCCCTGATGCCATTTTCGCGTCGAATACCAGCACGATCCCGATCGCGCAGATCGCGGCGGCGGCGGCGCGTCCAGAGCGCGTGATCGGCATGCATTTCTTCTCGCCGGTGCACAAGATGCCCTTGCTCGAGGTCATCGTGACGCCGGAGACGAGTGCGGAGACCACGGCCACAGTGGTCGAGTATGGCCGCCGGTTGGGCAAGACGGTCATTGTCGTGCGCGACGGAGCGGGCTTCTACGTGAACCGCATGCTGGCGCCGTATCTGAATGAAGCCGGACATCTCGTGGATGACGGGATCCGCATCGACGCGATCGATGCGGCTTTGACCCGCTTCGGTTTTCCCGTGGGACCGCTCACGCTGCTTGATGAAGTGGGGCTCGACATCGCGGGGAAGTCAGGGCCGATTCTCGCCGCCGCATTCGGCGAGCGTATGGCGCCATCCGCCGCGTTGCCCAAGGTCATTGCGAGCGGGCGACTCGGGCGCAAGGTGAAGCGCGGCTTCTATCGCTACGATGCGAAAGGGGAGCGTCAGGGACCGGATCCGGAGGTCTATGCCTTCACGACGAACGGCACCACGCGTCGGGAATGCGAGATGGCCGAGATCCAGCAGCGGTGCGTGCTTGC
>JBDKIJ010000222.1:0-4311 GCA_039797155.1 Gemmatimonadota bacterium
TGACCGACCTCATGAATCGGACGCGGCATGATCACATCATCACGATCGAAGACCCGATCGAGTTCGTACACGAAAGCAAGAAGTGCCTGATCACCCAGCGACAGGTCGGTGTCCACACCAACTCCTTCAAGAGCGCCCTGCGCGCTGCGCTCCGCGAGGATCCGGACATCGTGCTCGTCGGCGAGTTGCGCGACCTCGAAACCATCGCGATTGCCCTCGAAACCGCCGAAACCGGTCACCTCGTCTTCGGCACGCTGCACACCTCGACGGCCGCCTCGACCATCAACCGCATCGTGGACCAGTTCCCCGCCGACCGGCAGGAACAGATCCGCATCATGTTGGCCGAGTCGCTCAAGGCAGTCATTTCGCAGACGCTCTGCAAGAAGATCGGCGGTGGTCGGGTGGCAGCCCGCGAGATTCTCATCGTGAACAAGGCCGTGTCGGCGCTCATTCGCGAAGGGAAGACGGTCCAGATCCCGAACATCATCCAGACGCAGAAGAAGCTCGGGATGGAAACCCTGAATGACGCCCTCGCGCACCTCGTCCGGACCAAGCAGGTTGAAGCAGAGGAAGCGTATATGAAGTCCGTCGAGAAGAAGGACATGGCCATGAAGCTCCGCGCCATGGGGCACTCCCTCGAGGGACTCGGCGCCGAAGAGTAAATCGGCACGCGATTCATGGCGCCACGCCAGGAGTGGCGCCTGCTGCGTTCCGCCTGCAGCTTCAGGAGACCGGTCATTCACCCGTGAATGGCCGGTCTTTCCATTGGAAGCGGGTCACAACAGGAGGCGGTGTGCCGGTGGAGAATACCACGACATTCGATGCCATCGTCGTCGGCTCGGGGATCTCGGGCGGATGGGCGGCCAAGGAGCTTACGGAGAAGGGGCTCAAGGTGCTCCTCCTCGAGCGCGGCCGAATGATCGAGCACATCAAGGACTACAAGAACGCCTTCAAGGGGCCGTGGCAGTATGATCACCGCGGCGGACGCACGCAGCGGATGGTCGCCGACTATCCCGTTCTGAGCCGCGATTATCCGCTCAATGAAACGAATCTCGATCTCTGGGCGAACGAGCAGGAGTCGCCATACACCGAAGCGAAGCGCTTCGACTGGTATCGCGGCTATCACCTCGGCGGGCGTTCCCTGACGTGGGGACGCCAGAGCTACCGGTGGAGCGACTTCGATTTCGAGGCGAATGCCAAGGATGGCATCGCCGTCGATTGGCCGATCCGCTATCAGGACCTGGCGCCGTGGTATTCGCACGTGGAACGGCACGCCGGCATTCAGGGGACGCGCGAGAATCTGCCGCAGCTCCCCGACAGTGAGTTTCTTCCCGGGTTCGAGCTGAATTGCGGCGAGAAGTTCGTGGCCAAGGGTATCACGAAGCACTACGGCGGGAAGCGGCATCTGATCATCGGCCGCAGCGCCAATATCACCAAGTCGCTCCCGGGTCGTGGTGCCTGTCAGACCCGCAATGCCTGCTGGCTGGGCTGCCCCTTGGGCGGCTACTTCAGCACGCAGTCGTCCACGCTGCCGGCGGCGATGAAGACCGGCAATCTCACGCTCAAGGTGAACGCCATCGTGCACGAGCTGGTGTACGACAAGGACGCCAAGCGCGCGACCGGGGTGCGTGTCACCGATGCCATTACCAACGAAGCCACCGAGTACCAGGCGAAGATCATCTTTCTGTGTGCCTCCACGCTGAACAGCACGTGGCTGTTAATGCGTTCAGCCCGCGATCTCTGGCCTGATGGGCTGGGGAGCAGCAGCGGCGAACTCGGGCACAACCTGATGGATCACCACTTTCGCCTCGGTGCCGGCGGCCGACTCGATGGATTCGAGGACCAGTACTACTATGGCCGCCGCCCGACAGGCTTCTACATCCCGCGCTTCGTGAACCTGTTCGGCGACAAACGTCCGTACCTGCGTGGCTTTGGTTATCAGGGGAGCGCGAGTCGTCAGGGTTGGGGACGCGCCGTCGCAGAGCTGGGTATCGGTGGGGATTTCAAGGATGCCGCGGCAGAACCGGGACAGTGGACGATCGGCGCTACGGCCTTCGGCGAAATGCTTCCGGAGCACCGGAACAAGGTGTCGATCGACGAAACGAAGACGGACAAGTGGGGACTGCCGGTGCTCAAGATCGATTGCGAGATGGGCGAGAATGAAACGCTGATGCGCAAGGATATGATGAGCGAGATGGCGCAGATGCTCGAAGCGGCGGGCGTGAAGAACGTGAATGCCTGGGACAGCGGCTACTATCCGGGGATGGGGATTCACGAGATGGGGACTGCGCGGATGGGGCGCGACCCGAAGAGCTCGGTCCTGAATGCCAACAATCAGGTGTGGGATGCCCTGAACGTGTTCGTCACGGACGGGTCGTGTATGACCTCGTCCGCGGCAGTCAATCCGTCACTCACCTACATGGCGCTGACGGCGCGCGCGGCGGACTATGCCGTCAACGCGCTCAAGCGGCGTGAGCTGTAACGGAGATACGGCATCATGACGCAACATCGAGAGGAAACGATGGACGACAACGCGATGTCGCCGAACTCAATGGATCGCCGCGACGCCGTACGCCTCGTCACGGCCATGCTCGGCGGGATCGTACTGGTTGGCGATGCCGCACTCGTGCACGCGCAAGTGCAGCCGCCGCGTCCGCGCACTGCCCCACGGTCGCCAATCGGGACTTTCACCGTCGAGGACCAGGCGTTGCTCGACGAAATCGCCGACACGATTCTACCGACGACGGCGAAGTCCCCGGGGGCGAAGGCAGCGCACACCGGTCCGTTCATGGCGCTGATGGTCACGGACACCTATACGGCGGACAATCAAGCGATCTTCCGGAGCGGCATGAGCACGCTGAATGACGCGTGCAAATCGGCCCATCAGGTGGACTTCATGCGAGCGACGCCGAAACAGCGGACGGCGCTGCTTACCCGCCTCGACGCCGAACAGCATGCGTACATGAAGACGCGCAAGAGCGGTGAGCCCACGCACTACTTCCGCATGATGAAGGAGCTGGCACTGCTTGGCTTCTTCACCTCGGAGATCGGATGCACGAAGGCCCAGCGCTATCGTGAAGCGCCGGGCCCCTATCAGGCGTGCGTGCCGTACAAGAAGGGCGAGACCAGTTGGGCTGGTCACGCCTAGCCATTACCGCCGGACCACCGGCTCCATGCGCAGGATCGGTGTCGGCTTGCCTTCCTGACTGTCGATCGCGAGATAAATGAATCCATCAGGGCCCTGTCGCACATCGCGGACTCGGCCCTGATTGCGGACGAGGTTTTCCGACTGCTCGGCGCTCTGCCCCGTGAGCGTGACGCGCGAGACGCGCTGCCCCGCGAGACCGCCGGCAAAGACGTTCCCCTTCCACTGCGGGAACTTGTCGCCGGTGTACACGATCAGCCCCGACGTGGCGATCGATGGCACCCAAAAGGTCTTCGGGTTCTCGAAGCCGGTGCCCATCGTTGACGCATGGATCGCCTTCCCCGGCCCGTAGTTCACGCCGTAACCGACCACCGGCCAGCCATAGTTCTTCCCCGGCTGAATGAGATTGAGCTCGTCACCGCCCTGCGGACCATGCTCCGTCTCCCACACGTCGCCGGTCGTGGGATGCACGAGCAGCCCCTGCGGATTGCGATGGCCGTAGCTCCAGATCTCGGGCTTGGCACCGGCGCGGTTGACGAACGGATTGTCCGACGGCACCGACCCGTCTTCGTTCAGGCGAATGATCTTGCCGTGATGGTTCGATAGATCCTGCGCCGGATGCTTCGTGAGATCCCCCTCGGGGGCGATCTGCCGTTCGCCCACGCTCATGAAGAGGTGCCCCTTCCCGTCGAACGCGATGCGCGACCCGAAGTGCCCCGGGCGCCCCTTCGTCTCCGCCACGAACAGATCCTTGCCGTCCACCAGCGCATCATTCTGCAACGTGGCGCGATAGAGCGCCGTCGTGGCGCCGCCGGTGACCGGCTTGGAGTACGTGAGGTAGACGTACCGGTTCTGCGCGAAGTTGGGGTGCACCACGACATCAAGCAGGCCGCCCTGCCCGCTCGCGACGACGGCGGGCACGCCAGCCACGGGCGTCGGGAGCAGCTGCCCCTTCCGCACGATGCGCAACCGCCCCGGGCGCTCGGTCACGAGCATGTCGCCGCCTGGAAGGAACGCGATCCCCCACGGATTCACGAAGCCGTCGGCCACCTTCACCAAACGGTAGTCGTGCAAGGCGGACTTGAAGGTCGCCGGCGCTTGCGCGGCGATCGGCGAGCTCGACACCACATTGACGAGGGCAGCCGCAACCACCCCGGACCACAGGA
>JBDKIJ010000223.1:0-16588 GCA_039797155.1 Gemmatimonadota bacterium
TGTCGAGCGGGAACTTCACGCCGAACTGCTCCGACATCACCGCCACCGTGCTCGGCGGAGCCCCCTCGGGAAACTGCGTGGCAAGCGGACCACTCCACGGCCGCCCATAGTCGTCGCCGACCGCCCAGCAGCCGGTGCGTCCGACGGCGTACCCCGCGGCGATGGCGATACCGGCGACATCGGCGATGCGCAGGAAGGGCAATTTCTTGTAGCGGATCGTCGCCCAGCAGAGCACGACGGAGCCGATGAATCCGCCCCAGAAGACGAACCCGCCACGGCTCAGAAACGCCCCGATATCCCCGGTGAGGATGACGTAGTACGTCTTCGCGCCGATCAACGTGCCGATCAGCGCCGCCAGAATGAGATCGGGGATCGCTTCGGCTTCGGCATCGTGCCCGCGCCGCCACAGCTCGCGCTGACAGATGATCTGCGAAATGACGAAGGCGAGCAGCACCGCGAGCCCAAAGCCGGTGACCTCGAGGGGCCCCAGGTGAAACGCGGTCGGATGATGAACAATGGGACTGAGCATGATCAGAAGATACCCGGAATCGGCAGCGACGCGGTGGCCGTCATGGCCAGATCGGCCACATGCCCGCGCTCCAGATGAAACAGCCCGGCGGCGGCAATCATGGCCGCATTGTCCGTCGCGAGCCGTGGGGATGGGGCGAAGAGCTGCCCGCCCCGCGGCGTGAGCGCATCACGCAGTGCTTGCTGCAGTGCGCCATTGCACGCGACGCCCCCACCCAAGACCACGCGCGTACGACGGTGAATCTTGGCGGCGCGCATCACCTTTGTAGTGAGGGTGTCGATCACGGCGTCCTGAAAGCCTCGCGCAATGCGCGCCCGGTCCGCGTCGAGGGTGCCGTCGGATTCGGCACGACGGACCGCTTGCAGCACGGCCGTCTTGAGTCCGCTGAACGAGCAGTCGTAATAGTCGTCGTCGCCCGGCTCGGCCTTCGCGCGGACCATGGGGCGAGCGAAGCGATAGGGCTCCTTGCCGACCGGAGAGTCAACGGTCGCTGCTAATTGCTCGATCGGGCGTCCGCCAGGATACGGAAGCCCCAGCAGCTTAGCCGCCTTGTCGAACGCTTCGCCGGCCGCATCGTCCCGTGTCTGACCGAGCAGGCGATAGCGCCCCCACGCCGGCACATCGAGCAGCAGCGTGTGCCCACCACTCACCAGCAGCGCCGTGAACGGTGGCGTCGCTTCGGGATGCTCGAGGAGCGTGGCGAACAGGTGCCCTTCGAGATGGTGCACGGGCACAACCGGGATGCCATGCGTCCAGGCAAAAGTCTTGGCAAAGCTCGTCCCCACCAGCAACGCGCCAACCAGTCCCGGCGCATGCGTCACTGCCACAGCATCAAGTTCGCCCGGTGTGATCCCCGCCTCGCGGAGCGCCGCGTCGACCGCGGGCACGATCCCCGTCAGATGTTGACGGCTCGCGATCTCCGGGACCACGCCGCCGAAGAGCCGATGCACATCTTGCGACAGGATGATACACGACTCGAGGCGCATCGCCTCCGGCGTGCCGGAGACGACGGCGGCCGACGTTTCATCGCACGAGGTTTCGATACCGAGAATGCGCCGCATCGGTGCGGAGGATCAGGCCTTCGGCTCGGCGAGCAGCTGCTCGAGGAGCCGACGATTTCCTGCTGATGCCCAATCATCCTCGCCGATCCACTTCTTGCGGATCACCCCCTGGCGGTCGATGACGAACGTCTCGGGGACCCCCGTGGTGCGATAGAGCCCCTGAATGACACCGGCCTGATCATGCAGCACTTCGAAGGTGAGTCCGTACTCCTTCACGAAGTCGCGGATCTTCTGCTCGCTGCCGGCGTCGTCCACGCTGACGGCGACCACGCGCAAGCCCTTGGGGCCGAGCGCGGAGTAGAGCGCCTGGATGCTGGGCATTTCGGTGCGGCACGGAATGCACCAAGTGGCCCAGATGTTGAGGACGACGACATCACCCCGGTAATCGGTGAGCGTCTTGGGCTTCGAGGGGGCGTCCAGCGTTTGCACGGTGAAGCCCGGCGCATCCGCGCCTACCGATACCGACGTGAGTTCATCCTTGAGGAAATGCGTGGCGGTGAATGCCCCGCCCCCAAGAACGGCGACGATGCCCAGCACAACGAGCCACTGCTGCTTCGCGGTCATACCTGCTCCACGCAAAGGGAACGAAGGTGCGCGATCTCCGCGATGGGATCGGCGGCGCTGAAGATGGCGTTCCCCGCCACGAACGTGTCGGCGCCGGCGGCCCAACAGCGCTGAATCGTGGCCCGGCTGATCCCGCCGTCCACTTCGAGCGCGGCGGTGCTCCCAGCCTGATCAAGCAGGAAACGCGCACGCTCGATCTTGTCGACCGTGTACTCGATGAACTGCTGGCCACCGTAGCCCGGGTTCACCGTCATGATGAGGAGCACATCAAGCAGGTGTACCACTTCCTCGATCACGTGCAGCGGCGTCCCGGGGTTGAGCGCGACGCCCGCCTTAGCACCGAGCTCCTTGATGCGCATCAGTTGGCGATCGAGGTGCGGGGCAACTTCTGCATGAATCGTGAGGACGTCCGCCCCCGCCTTCACGTAGTCGTCGAAATAATTCTCGGGCTCGACGACCATGAGATGCACATCAACCACGCGGTCCGTGCATTGCCGTGTGGCCTCAATCACCTTCACGCCGAACGACAGATTCGGCACGAAGCGACCGTCCATGACATCGACGTGAATCCAGTCGGCCCCGCCGCGATTGCAGCGGTCGATGTCGTGGCCCAGCGCGCGGAAATCAGCAGCGAGGAGCGAAGGGGCGATACGGACGGTCATGGGTTGGACAGCGGGTCGAAAAGGTGGAGTTCCAAGGTGGTGCTATCCGGCGCGGGGGCGCGACCGTCACTGACCAGCAAGGTGATGGGCGCCTGCACGGCGACCAGGGTGCCGGCCGCCGGCATGGTGCCGAGGACGGTCCCTGCAGGGCGAGTGGACGCTTGAAATTGCACCCCGGCCACCTGCAGCCCCATGTCGATCATCGCGGACCGAGCCTCCCCTTCTTCGAGGTCTACGACCGACGGCACGGTGACCGTGGTCAGTGGCGCATTGGTGAGCGGTTGATCGGCCGTTGATCCGCCGGCCGGTGACCCGACGGCGGCTGGCCAGTCGGCGCGACGCGCACGATTCGCGAGACTATCCGGGACGGTACGCAGGGAGTCGACCCCCTTCGCGCGGGCCGGATCAAGGACGTTCACGGCATAGACGCCACTCCCGGCACCCAGCAGCGCGCCAAGCAAAGCGGCCACACCAAAGCGGATCGCCCACGTCGTACCGGTGGGTCGGGATTTCGGTGACATCATGGGTTCGCGCTCCAAATCATGCGCGTCTCCGCAAGCGTGCGGCGAACGCGCCGTCGGTTCCCTGTCGATGCGGCAATACACGGAGGAAGCCGCCGTCGATGACCTCCGATGGTACGCACCCGTCCGGCGGCGGTTCAAGGACGAACTCGGGGTTCGTGCGAAGGAACGATGCAATCTGCTCATCGTTCTCTTCCAGCTCCAACGAACAGGTGCTGTAGATCAGCAGCCCACCCGGACGTACCACGGCGGCGGCGGCGCGCAGAATCGTCTGTTGGGTCATCCCCAACACGGCGAAGTCGGAGATGCGCAAACGCCAACGTGCATCCGGATGGCGCCGATAGGTCCCGGTGCCGGTGCACGGCACGTCCACCAGCACCGCATCCACCGGCGCAAGGGCCGGCGCGGTCGCGTCCGCCAGACAGGGGAGTACCGTCGTGACGCCGAGTCGCGCGAAGCCTGCCTGCATGCGCGCGAGTCGCGCGGGGCTGCGCTCGGACGCAATCACGAACCGTGCACGACGCGCCAGCTCCAAGGCTTTGCCGCCAGGTGCCGCACACAAGTCGGCCACCACGCTGCCTTCGTCGAGATGTGCATAGGCGGCGACAAGCGACGCGGCCGGATCCTGCACATAGAAGCGACCCTCGCGATACGCCGTCAGCTCGGTCAGCGATACCCCACTCGGCAATCGCAGCGAGTCGGGCACCAACGGCGAGGGCTCGGCCATTACGCCTTCATCGGCTAATGCTTGTGCGAGTTCCGTGGTCGTGATCCCGAATGCGCGAAGATGGACGGCCGCGGGCGTGTTGTTGGCTTCGAGCAGGGCGCGCGTCGTTTCGAGCCCCCAGCGTGCTTCCCATCGTGCCACGATCCACGCAGGATGCCCGGTCGCCAAAGCCAACGCTTCGACGGGATCGGACGGGGCAGGGGGTTCGATCGTGGTACGTTCGCGATCGACGCGACGCAATACGGCATTGACGAGCATACCGGCGCCGACGTTGTGGCGGGCTTTCGTGAGCTCCACCGTCTGTCCGATGGCGGCATACGGCGGCACACTGTCCATGGCCAGCAGCTGGTAGGTGCCAAGCCGGAGCAGATCGATGACATCGGGATCCACCGCGCCGAGTCCGCCGCGTACACGCGTGGCAAGCATCGCATCGAGGCGACTGCGCATGCGCAGCAGCCCCCAGACCAACTCCTGCACCCACCGGCGATCGCGCACATCGAGCGTTGTCGTACGCCGCTCGAAACCGGAATCGAGCAACTGTCCCTGGCGCAGATCCGCCAGGATCTGGGCAGCGGCTGTACGTGACGGGGTGACCGCCACGCGCGGTGAGGTGGCGTGCGACGTGGCGTGCGACGTGGCGTGCGACGCGCGGTGGGGACCACGACGCGGAGACGAGCGATCTGCCATGCGACGTGACGTCACTCGGTGCCGTCTACCGACAGCAGCACGGCGGCAAACTGGTCGCCGATTTGCACCCCACGTCCTCGTGCCCACGCGCCCACGCTCATGCGCGGCTTGCCGCTGGGCTGCACTTCGAGGAAACGTACGGCGCCCTCCCCGCATCGCACGAGAAGGCCCGCGTCGTCGCACTGCCGCACGGTACCGGCAGGGCTGGCGCGCAACGGCTCATCGAGGGCGGTATCGCTCCCATCTCCCTCGACCTGTGCGCCGAAACACTTCACCTCGCTGCCGCGGAGCGACGCGAACGCGCCCGGACGCGGATCGAAGGCGCGCGTGATGCGCGAGACGGTGATCGCCGGCGCCGTGAAGTCGAGTCGTGCCATGTGCCGCTCGATCTTCGGCGCATAGGTGGAGCAGGCCTCATCCTGCGGGACGGCGCGCGACACCCCCGTTTCGATCAGCGCGAGTGCCTGCACAATGGCCATCGCCCCCGTTTCGGCGAGTTGATCGTGCAGCTCACCGTAGGTGGTGTCCGCACCGATCGGCACGCGCACCACATGCAGCATGTCGCCAGCATCGAGGGCCGGCACCATCTGCATGATGGTCACCCCCGTTTCTGTCATCCCCTGCAGGATGGCGGCCTGAATCGGCGCCGCACCACGGAGCGCCGGAAGGAGTGAGGCGTGAATGTTCAGCGTGCCGTGCGGCGGCAGATCGATGACGGCCTTTGGGAGGATGTGGCCGTACGCCACGACCACCGAGATGTCCGGCGCCAGCGCCTGCATGTCGCCCATGAACTCCTCGCCGCGCGGCTTGACTGGCTGCAGCACCGGGAGCCCTTCGTCCAAGGCCACCCGCTTGACCGGCGAGGGGTCGAGTTGCGTCCGCGAGCGACCACGCGGGCGATCGGGTTGCGTGACGACGCCCACGACCTCGTGCCCTTCCCCGAGCAGCGCCCGCAGCGGGGGGACGGCAAAATCCGGGGTGCCCCAGAAGAGGATCCGCATGGGGCGTGATCCCCTACTTGGTGTCGGGAGGGAGATCGCCGACGGGGAGCACGCGCCGATGCGACGGATAGTTCGCCTTCTCGTACTCCCAATCGCGAAGTGCCGCCCGCTTCTTGAGCATGCTCAGGCGATCGGTGAACAGCTTGCCGTGCAGATGGTCGATCTCGTGCTGCAGGCAACGACCGAGCAGATCGGTCGCCTCGATTTCGAACGCGTGGCCATCGATGTCCTGCGCCTGCACGGTGACGATCGCCGGACGCTCGACGGTGGCGTACACCTCCGGCAGCGAGAGGCACCCTTCTTCGGCCTTCGCGAGCCCACCCTTCTGCGCCACGATCTCCGGGTTGATCAGGACGAGCCGCTGCGCCTCGATCTCCACGATGGCGAGGCGCTCGCGGCGTCCCACCTGCGGCGCTGCGAGCCCGATCCCCTGCGCCACATGCATGGTGTCGAACATGTCGTCGATGAGGCGTCGCAGTTCGGGGGTGATGGTAGTCACCCGCTCCGTTTCCTGCCGGAGAATCGGCGACCCGAAGACGTGGATATCGAGGAGCGACACCGGTACCTCGGTTACGCGACCGGCGCCGATGATCCGACGCGCGCGATGCGGCCGCGCTCGACGATCAGCTTCGATTCACCGGACCGGATCGTGATGCGGTCGTCCATGCTGACGGCCCCGTCCTTCGACGCGATGTGCACGACTTCACCGACGATCCCCCCGGCGGTGACGATCTCGTCACCCCGCTTGAGCGTCTTGACGAGTTCGTCATGCGCCTTCCGCTGCTTCTGCTGCGGACGGATCAGCACGAAGTAGAAGATCGCGAAGATGGCCCCGTACATGAAAATCATCTGCGGGACGGCAGCGGCCGGGGAGCCCTGCAGGAGGGCGAAGCTGGCAATGACAGGCACGGTCATGAGGCAGTCGAGCGGGAGTGGTAGCGGGCGAGCCAGTCACGGCTCCAGCCCTCGAACGTGCCGTCCTGGATGGCGGCACGCGCGTCGCGCATCAGCGCAATCAGGAAATGTACATTGTGCAGGCTCAGGAGGCGGAGCCCAAGGATCTCCTCAGCGATGAACAGGTGGCGGATGTACGCCTTGGAGAATCGGGTGCAGGCGGCGCAGCTGCACCCCTCTTCAAGGGGGGACGGGTCCAGCCGCCAGGCGGCGTTCTTGATGCTGCGTCGCCCGGTCGTCGTGAAGAAGGCGCCGGTGCGCCCCATGCGGGTCGGTGCCACACAGTCGAAAACGTCCACGCCGCGGGCCACGCCCTCCACCAGATCCTCCGGGAAACCGACCCCCATCAGGTAGCGGGGACGATCGGTCGGGAGGACGTCATCGACCACGTCGAGCATGGCATACATGTCCGGCTTGGCCTCTCCCACCGACAGCCCGCCAATGCCGTACCCCACCCAGTCGCCAACGTTCTGGATGGCGTGCGCCGAAGCACGGCGGAGGTCGGCGTGAATGCCGCCCTGAACGATCGGGAAGAGCGCCTGCTCAGGCGTGGGGGCGATCGGGTCCTCGACAAGCAGGCGGCCGAATTCGGAGCGGCACCGCTCGAGCCACCGGATGCTGCGCTCCATGGCTTCCTGCGCCAGCCCGTGCGGCGACTGCCCCGGGACGACGTGGTCGAACTGCATGATGACATCCGCCCCGAGGTTGCGCTCGATGCGCATGACGGACTCCGGCGTGAACTGCTGCAGCGAGCCATCGAGGTGACTGCGGAACTCGACGCCGGTCTCGTTGATCGTCCGCAGTCCTTCCAGCGAGAACACCTGAAAGCCGCCGGAGTCGGTGAGCATGGGCCCCGTCCACTGCATGAACTGGTGCAAGCCGCCCATGGTGCGGACCAGCTCGTCCGTCGGCCGCAGCCGCAGGTGATAGGCGTTCGCCAGGATCATCGTCGCGCCCATCCGCGTGAGATCCTCGGGGTCCAGCGCCTTCACCGACGCCAGCGTCCCCACCGGCATGAACTGCGGGGTCGTGACCGGGCCATGCGGCGTGTGGAAGACGCCGGCCCGCGCCCGCCCGGCCGTATGGTGAACCTCGAAGGAAAAGCTCGACACGTACGACACACTCGGAGCAGGGGCGCGGCGCGCCCGTCCTCAGAGGATGGCCATCGCGTCGCCGTAAGAGTAGAAGCGGTACTGCGCGTCCACCGCCGTCCGATAGGCGTGCATCGTGAGATCGTAGCCGGCGAAGGCCGCCACGAGCATGATCAGCGTCGACTTCGGGAGGTGGAAGTTCGTGATCAGGCGATCGACCCCGCGGAACCGGTACGGTGGTCTGAGGAAGATAGCGGTCTCGCCCTGGAAGGGGTGGAACTGCCCAGCGCTATCCGAGGCGGTTTCGAGTGTGCGTACGCAGGTCGTGCCCACCGCCCAGATCTTCCCGCCCCGCGCACGGACGGCGTTGAGACGCGCGGCCGAATCGGCGCTGAGCTCGCACCACTCCTCGTGCATGACATGCTGCGAGGGATCCTCGTCGCTGACCGGTCGGAACGTACCGGCCCCCACGTGCAGCAGCACTGGTATACGCTCAACGCCGCGGGCCTCGAGCGCCTGCAGCAGCTCTGGCGTGAAGTGCAATCCCGCCGTGGGCGCGGCGACCGAGCCGGCCTGCTGCGCGTACACGGTTTGATACCGCGCCACGTCAGGCTGCTCATCGCTACGCGCGATGTAGGGCGGCAGCGGCACATGCCCGTGGCGCTCGATCGCCTCATGCGGATCGCCCTCGGTGTGCAGGCGAACGATGCGCGTGTGTCTTGGCGTCGTCTCGATGATTTCGACGATGAATCCCGGGGCGATCGTCACGCGCCGCCCCGGCCGCAGTTTGCCGCCCGGGTGGATCATGGCGTCGTAGTAGCAGCCGCCGTCTGCGCCGGCGGGCGGCGCGACCGGCCGGAGAAGCAGAATCTCCGCCGGCCCGCCACTCTCGCGATGCCCAAGGAGGCGGGCGCGGAACACCTTGGTGGTGTTCAACACAATGGCATCACCTGCCGGAATCATCGACAGGATGTCACGGAAGGTCCGGTGACTCAGCGTCCCCGTTTCGCGGTCAACCACGAGCAGACGGCTCGCGTCGCGCGGCTCGATCGGATGTTGCGCGATCAGCGCATCCGGGAGCGGGTAATCGAAATCGCTGGTGCGGGATCCAACGGCGGAAGCGGCGACAGACACGTCGGCGGGAATCGTCATGGGAGACGAAAGACAACTGGTCCCGGAAAAGTTCGCAACAGGCCCCCGGCGCTCCGCGGTACCGGCGCCCAATGGTACCGGCACCCAACGGCTCAGCGAACCTGGAACCTCGTCTCCCGGGCGACCCGCTTCTGGCTCACGCCGTCGGTGATCTCCACCCGGAGGAGATAGGCGCCGGCCGGGGCCTCGCCCAGGTCGAGGGTGAGATGATCGACGATGGTCCGCGCAGCGGGCACCGTGCGGTCGAAGCTGATCGTGAAGCGCCCGCCACGTTCCCCGGAACGGGCGACGGCCCGTCCAAGCCCTTCGAGCACCTTGATGCCGAAACCGAGGGCACCGCGCCGCTCCACCGGCTGCACGGTAATGGCGACCTTATACCGCGCCGCGCCGCTGGCGCCATCCGCGTCGTACAACTCCCAGACGAGGCCAAGCGGGGATCCACGCGCGATGTCGCCCGTCGACGGCGTGACGTCGAGATCGCGCCAACTGGCGGGGGGCTTGCCGGCATCGCGTGGCGACGGACGGTTCCCCAATAGCAGGTCACTCATCCCGAATCCGGTGGTCGGGAACGGTTCAAGACGCGACATGGCGCGCGCGGCCCGCTTGCTGTCTGCCTGAAACGCTTCGACGCGGACCACATTGATGCCCGGGCCCAGGCGCCGCGTGAAGGTGCGGGACACGGGATCCCGCGCCGAGTCGGGCGCAATCCCGATTTGTGATGATTCGACGCCGCGCACGCGCACGAACTGGTCGAAGACCCGGAAGTCGAGATCGAGCGGCACGCGATCCACGGCCAAGCCCTTCACGAGTGAGTCGACGGGGAACGCGGCGGCTACGACGGCATCGGCCGAATCGCGTCCAGCACGGAAGCGGGCGATGCGCACCGGGATCGTGTCGATCACGACCGTCGACGCGAGATTGGTCCACGCCACGGGCACCGTATTGCGGATCTGGTGGGCGTTGTCGCGATCGTTGCGGGCCAGCTTGCTGGTGGCGAAGCCCGGAATGATGTCGAAGAAGAAGGTGAAGCCGGCCTTGTAGCTCCAAACGAGCGTGACGCCCCCCGGCTGCCAGGTGCCGCCAGCCGTGGAGACTTCGTAGTCGGGCGGCCCGTAGCGCACGTAGATGTCGCCCCGATCCGTGTCAGCGCCGCGCAGGTTCTGGTCCTCGTCGGTCCAGCGGAAATCGGCAAACACCACCCGCGACAGAAACTCGAGGCGGTACTCGTTCTCGTTCGTGAGCGTGAGGGGGTCATTCATGAACCAGTACATTTCCTCGAGGCCACGCCGCTGGCCCTCGGGGAGTTTCATGTAGGCCGTCGAATCGCCACCCACATTACGCGAGAGCTCCGTGGCCTTCGGGCGCAGGATGCGGGTGAAGCGCGTGAGCCGATCGCGCTCCTCATCGTCCATCATGGCGAGCGCGCTATCGAACGCCGCGCGTGATTCAGCGGCGCGCGACAGGCGATGCAGCGCAAGCCCGCGCGCGAGACGTGCCTGATTGTCGAGCGGGAATTGCCTCGCTCGACGATCGGCGATCGAGAGCAGCTCGGACCATCGCTGGCGTTCGGCGAGCGCCATATAGAGGTGGCGGCTTGCCCGCAGGCTGGTGGAATCGGCAGCCACGGCGCGCGTGAACCGATTGAAGGCGTCCGTGTAGTCCGCCGTGCCGGTGGGTGGTTCGATCTTCGAGGCGATGCTCTTCACGAAATCGAGCGCCTTGTCGCGCGGCCAGTTGGTCGCCTGTTCGATCTGGATCCGCTGACCGTCGTTGGTGAACGCACGATTGGCCACCGCTTCGTACCGACGCCACGCGAACATCCCCTGTTCGTCGAGCGCGACAGAGAGCAGGGTGGCATCTCCGGTCTTCTCCGCGGCCTCAACGGCGTTCGTGACTTCGCCGCTGGCGGCAAAGCGCATGGTGGAGACGCCCGACTGCAGGTTGAAGCGACTCAACGCCATCCAATAGCGCGCACTGTCCGGCGCAAATTGCGTTGCAAGTCGCAGGGCCGTATCGGCCCCCATCAGCAAGCGAATCGCCCGCTGGTCCTTCATGTAATTCGGATTGCGGGCCCGACGCGCTTGCTCCCAGCGGAGGAGCCCCAGCAGGTGCCATGCGGCCGCGTCACGCTTGGTGGCGCGGACGGTAGAATCCAAAAGCGCGATCGCGCTGGCGGTATCCCCTCGAGCTGCGAGCTGCGCAGCGCGAACCGTCGGCGTGTCGTCGCTCGGACCCGACGAGGCCGCGGGTTGCGCCTGCATCGGCACTGCCCATGCGATGACGGTCCAGAGGAACGCGGCCATCGCAGCGGTGATGCAGCGGGGGGGGAACCACCCGGTCAGGCGAGGAATCACAAGAAACCGGAAACAGGAAGCGCGGCGCGCGATCAGAACAGCCCTGGCTGTTCGGCCGCCCCGATTGGCGGCACGAAACCAAGGTGGCGATACGCATGCGCCGTCGCGACCCGTCCCCGCGGCGTACGCTGCAGGAAGCCGTGCTGCACCAGAAACGGTTCGTATACTTCCTCGATGGTGCCGGGATCCTCGCCGATCGCCGCGGCAATCGTGCCCAGCCCCACAGGGCCGCCGTCGAACTTCTCGATGATGGCGCGCAGCAGCCGCGTATCCATGTCATCGAGCCCGAAGTGGTCCACATCGAGGAGGGCGAGCGCCGCCTGTGCGACCTCGAGGGTGATGCGACCGTCCGCCCGCACCTGCGCATAATCCCGTACCCGCCGCAGCAACCGGTTGGCCACACGCGGCGTACCACGGGACCGCTTCGCGATCTCATGCGCACCGGCGGCATCCATTTCCACACGGAGTACATCACCCGTACGACGGACGATCACTTCCAGCTCGTCGACCGGATAGAACGCCAGCTGATGCACCAGCCCGAATCGGGCGCGCATCGGCGCCGTCAGCATGCCGAGTCGCGTGGTGGCCCCGACCAACGTGAACTTCTCGATGTTCATCGTCACGGTCTGGGCCTTGGGCCCCTCCGACAGCCGGATGTCGATCTTGTAGTCCTCCATCGCCGGATAGAGGAACTCCTCGATGACCGGCCGCAGGCGATGAATCTCGTCGATGAAGAGGACGTCGCCTTCGCGGAGATTGGTGAGGGGGCCGACCAGATCGCCGGGTTTCTCCAACGCGGGCCCGGAGGTCGTGGTGAGGTTCACCCCCAGTTCGCGCGCGATCAGGTCGGCGAGCGTGGTCTTCCCCAACCCGGGCGGTCCGAAGAAGAGGATGTGATCAAGCGGCTCACGCCGGGCGCGCGCCGCGTCGATCGCGATGGCCAGGCTCTCCTTCACCTTCTGTTGCCCGATGAACTCGGCCAACCGCTGGGGACGGAGCGACAGCTCGACGACGCTCTCCTCGGACAGCGCCTCGGGGGTGGTGATCTCGGCACGACTCATGGTGCCAAAGATAGAGCCACGGGGTATCTTCCACACATCCCGTCAGCCCCAACGAGACCGCCATGTCCCGCCGCCGCTCTGCTGCCGTCACCCTGGCCACCATCGCCCTCACGGTCGCTGTGGCCAGCGCCTTCACCACCGCGCCCTCGCGCCCCGTCCCCCCTGCAGGACCGCCGCGGACTGGCGAATCGCGCCTGCCTTCGGCGCGTCCCACGGAGGACGCCGTCAACATCGACTGGCGCGTGCTTGCCGGCCTCGATTACTCGAACGGCAAGGCCACCGACACCCTCAAGAAGCTCGAGGGGAAGCTGGTACGGATCCCCGGCTTCGTGGTGCCGTTGGACGATTTTCAGGAGGAGGGGGCGGAGTTCCTGCTCGTCCCGTACTACGGTGCCTGCGTACACACGCCGCCGCCCCCGCCAAACCAGATCGTGATGGTCGAAATGACCGGCAAGAAGGCGATCAAGCTCAACCTCTTCGACGCAGTCTGGATGTCGGGGCGCCTCAAGATCGCCTCAGTGGAAAGCCCGTACGGCACGGTGGGCTACCAGCTCGAAGGGCTCAAGGTCGAACCCTACTCGTCGAAGTGACGATGGCGGGCGGACCATCGCCTGTGCCTTCGCCCGCACCCGCTTCAGCGGTCGTGCTGTCGGCACTGCGGTTCGCCTACCGAGCGGGGCAGGATGTGCTCGCGATCGACCACCTCGAGATCGCGCGCGGGGACACGGTGTTTCTGCATGGGCCGAGCGGCAGTGGCAAGACCACGTTGCTCGGCCTTCTTGCGGGGGTCCTGCAAGCGAGTGCGGGCGATGTGCGGGTATTGGGCGCCAATTTCAGCACCATGTCGAGTGGCGCTCGCGATGCCTTTCGTGCGGAACACCTTGGCTACGTGTTCCAGATGTTCAACCTGATCCCGTACCTCTCGGTCCGCGAGAATATCCTGCTCCCGATCCGCTTGTCGGTGACCCGACGGCAGCGACTGCAGGGGCAGCCGTTCGATCAGGCCGTCGCGGAGGTGGCCGGACAGCTGGACATTGCGCGGTATCTCGATCGGCCGATCGTCGAACTCAGTGTGGGGCAGCAGCAGCGCGTAGCCGCCGCCCGTGCGCTGATCGGCGCACCGGAGGTCGTCATTGCCGACGAGCCGACGAGTGCGCTGGATACCGATCGGCGGGCTCAGTTTCTCGAGCTGTTGTTCCGCTCTTGTCATCACGCGGGCGCGACGCTGGTTTTCGTGAGCCACGATCATACGCTGATGCCGATGTTCTCCCGGATTGTCGAACTCGGGGAGATCAATCGGGCGACGCATCGCAGCAAGACGGGTACGCAGGCGGCGCCCTTGGCGATGGAGCGCTGATTCCATGTGGCTGATTGCTCGGCTCGCCCTTGCCTCGCTGCGCAGTCGTTTGCTCACGACCGCACTGACCGTGGCGTCGATCGCGCTCAGCGTGACATTGCTCGTCGGGATCGAAACCGTGCGGGCCGGAGTGCGGGAAAGTTTTGCGGGGACCATTCGCGGTGTGGATCTGATCGTCGGAGCACGCGGCGGCACCTTGCAGGTGCTGCTCAGTACGGTATTCGGCATCGGCTCGCCGGGGGGCTCCGTCAAGCGCGCGACGATGGATCGGTGGGCGGCGCACCCGGCGGTGAAGTGGGTCGTCCCCTACTCGCTCGGCGATAGCCATCGCGGGTTTCGCGTGGTGGGTACGACGCCGGAATTCTTCACCCGCTATCGCTATCGCAAGAATACCGCACTGGCGTTCGCGGCAGGACGCGCCGCGCAGTCCGACACCGATGTCGTGATCGGCAGTGAGGTCGCGGAGCGGTTACGCTATACCGTGGGTTCGCCCGTGGTGGTCGTGCACGGATTGCGCGACATCGGCACCTCGAGTCACGAGGCGCATCCGTTCCGTGTCGTAGGGGTGCTGGCGCGGACCTTCACGCCGATCGATCGCGCGGTGTACGTCACGCTCGAAGGGATCGAGGCGATGCACGAGGAGGCGCCGGGAGGTCCGATCGTTTCCTCCGTGCCATCGCAGGCTGCGGCATCCGGTGTGCCGTCGCCGTCCAGTCGCGCCGACAGGAACGCACGGATCCGCGAGGCCAATCGTCGCCGCGCGGCGGCGCTGGCAGCATCCGCGGATTCTGGGGCGACCGCTCCGGCGCCCTCACCCCCCGCCGGCACGCCGATGGTGATGCCTGGTGCCACCCCGCCGCCCGGTACGCCGATGGTGATGCCCGGGGCTTCGCCGCCACCGAATGCACCACTCGTGATGCCAGGGGCCGAGCCTCCACCAGCCGTCGTGGCTCAAGTGGAAGCGGCCGCAGCGAAGGCGCGCGCTGTTGCCACACAGTCCTCGGCGAAAGCGGCAACATCGGATACGGCCGTGCACGATCACGCCGACGATCAGATCACCGCGTTCTTCGTCGGGACCAAGAACCGGTTTGAAGCACTGATGCTGCAGCGCGAGATGAATACGGATCTGGTCGAACCGTTGACCGCCGTCATCCCCGGCGTCGCGCTCGGCGAGTTGTGGCAGAACATCGGCAACGCTGAGGTCGGCCTGCGCATCATCGCGCTCTTTGCGGTGGCCATCAGCATTACGGGCATGCTCGTCGCGCTGTATTCGTCACTTGAGGCGCGTCGCCGAGA
Organism: Gemmatimonadota bacterium; assembly: GCA_039797155.1. Classification (GTDB taxonomy): domain Bacteria; phylum Gemmatimonadota; class Gemmatimonadetes; order Gemmatimonadales; family Gemmatimonadaceae; genus Gemmatimonas. The sequence continues at coordinate 15,018 of JBDKIJ010000223.1, forward strand.
GATGGCCATTCTGCGCGCCGTCGGCGCCGGCCCACGCACAATCATCGCGCTACTCGTGCTCGAAAGCACCATGCTGGCGCTCATCGGGTGCGTCGTTGGCGTGGTCGCCGTGTATGCGGGGCTCGCACTGGCACAGGGACCGGTCGAACAGCGGTTCGGCATTCATCTCGCGCTGCGGGCGCTCGGCGAGACGGAATACATGTACCTCGGCATCGTGGTGCTCTCCGGCATGCTGATCGGCTTCGTGCCGGCGTGGAAGGCCTACCGCTCGTCGCTTGTGGACGGTCTTAGCCCGCGGGTGTAAGCCTAATTGCGGGAACAGGGAGAAGGGGGATCCGGTCGCCGGTGGCAGATCGCTGCATTCTGCGTTAGATCCCCATCATCCCACTGCCGACGCTCGCCGTTCTCAGGCCACTCGGACCGCGAGCAGCGGCACATCCGGAGGGCAGGTCACCGCCCAGTCGGCGAGAATCGACGCCCCTACCAACGTGGCGTGATGTGGTGGAAGCGGCATGGCCGTGGTCCCATAGGTGAGGATCGCACCGTCCTGTAACGGCACCAGGATCACGCAGCGAGCATCACGACCGTCACCGAACAGCATATCCATGCTGGCTGCGCCCTGATGAACGCGCCGCAACTCGAAATCCGGCGTGACCGCAAGGATCGCGTCGTCTTCGTTCCACTGCGCTCGCAACGCGAGGTCGGTCGCCGCACAGCCTTCATCGACGTGGAGCGCCCGTCCGGTGCGACCGAGTTCCTGTTCCCAATCGTAGAGGCGGAATGTGGTATCGGACGCCGTCTGGACCTCAAACACCAGCGTCCCCGCGCCGAGCGCGTGCACGACTCCACTGGGGAGCCAACAACACCGGCCACTCGTCGCCGGATAGCGGGTCAGTCGTGATACCAGCGCGCCTGATACCGTTGCGTCGTGCAAAGCCTCTGGCGTATCCAACGTATCACATCCGATCAGCAGCTCCGCCTGCGGCGTGCTCTCCACTACGTACCAGGCTTCGCTCTTAAGCTGCACATCCGGATGCGCGGCCGCATAGGCCGCGGATGGATGCACCTGCACGGAGAGCGGCTCAGCGGCATCGAGGAACTTGAGCAACAGCGGAAACTGCGCACGCCGATAACCGAGGAGCAACTCGCTGTGATGCATCATGACGTCGTGCAGCGATTCGCGGCTTCCACGGACTGGCGAGTGCATCGCCTGACCGCCGGCACCCGACACCGAGGTCTGCGCCAGATCCGCGCACAGCCACGCCTCACCGATGCCCGTATCCTGTCGCTGATACCACGGCGTCAGGCGCGCGCCGCCCCACGCCTTGGGGAGCAGCGAAACCTCGAGGGTGAACGGACGCAACATGGAGACTATTTGGCGGTGAGTCGCGCCAAGGCCGCCCGCACGACGCTGCTCACATCCGACGCCCCCTGAGCTTCGATGATGGCACGCACCGCACGATCCGCCTCGCTCTGGTTGTAACCAAGTGCCAGCAACGCGCGCGTCGCATCATCGCCCAATGGGCTCGTGCCGCCACTCGACGGCGCGGCCCCTACGCTGTCGATCTTGT
>JBDKIJ010000224.1:0-3801 GCA_039797155.1 Gemmatimonadota bacterium
AAATTGTTCGGATTGTGCAGCGGCGCCAGCTCGATCATCTCCTCGATGCCATTGCGTACATCGGCGTCAATGCGCACGCTGCTGCGGAACCGCTCGCCGCCGTGCACCACCCGATGGCCGACCGCATGGAGATCCGCCCGCGACGTGAGCCCTGAGCCGCTCTCGGCGCTAGTGCTGTAGTCGACCAGCCACTCCACGGCACTCCGCATGTCACGCAACTTGGCGGTCAGCCGACTGACGCTGCCATCCTGTCGACGGATGGTAATGACCGACTCCCCGCCGATGCGTTCGATCAGGCCGCGAATTCGACGGGCGTCAGAGTGGTTGGCAATATGCTGCGCGTCGGTTTCGATGACCTGAAACTTGAGCGTCGATGAACCGGCGTTGAGTACGAGGACGTTCATGGGGCCTCGTCCGGCCGTGTATCGATCAGAACGGCTTGTACAGCGCCATATACACGGCCACTCCCGCCAGTAGCGGCAGGAGCAGCAGGAACGGCTTGGCCAACGCGGGGCGACGATACGGCAGCAGCACGATCGCGCTCAAGATCACCCAAATTATGAGCTTGACCCACAGCCATCCCGGGAAGTTCGCGCCGTGCTGAAAGCCCATGCGGGCGAGCATGCCGAAGCCACCGACAAGGATCAGCAGGGCACCCAATCCATGGAGCGAACCCATCAGGGGGCGTGTCTGGCTCGTGGCCTTGGTCCCGCCGTTCGCGGCATGGGTTGCCACGCCACCAATGGCCACGAACAGCATTGCGATGCCGATGATGTGGAGGATTTCGTAGAAGTCGCGTGGAAACATGAGGAGGGATTCGAATCAGGTGGTGTGACGCGCAAGGACAGGTTCCTGCACATCAAAGCTTGCGACGGTTCCTGGCGAAAGACGGCGATAGCTCTCGAGGACCCGTCCCAGCGCCTCCTGTGCATCAGCGCCAATGGCTGAGAGATGGCCCATCTTTCGTCCGGCCCGCGCCCCCGCCTTGCCGTAGAGGTGCAAACGGGTTCCCGGTACGTTCAGCGCATGCGTGGTGTCAGGCGCATCATCTTGCAGCCACACATCACCCAGCAGATTCACGATCGCCGACGGCGCGTATACGTCGGTCGCGCCGAGCGGCAGATCGCATACCGCACGGACCAACTGCTCGAATTGGCTGGTCGCGAGCCCGCGCTCGCTGTGGTGATAGGTGTTGTGCGGACGCGGCGCGAGTTCATTCACCAGCAGCTCACCACCTTTGGTGACGAAGCACTCGACCGCGAGCAGGCCCACGATGCCGACGGACTCGGCCACCCGACGCGCCAGCTCCTGCGCGCGTGCCGTCATGTCGTCGGAGATCACTGCGGGCACCACGGCCCAGGTGAGAATCCCGCTCGTGTGGTGATTGCGCGACGGCGGATACACCGCCGTGCGGCCACTCGGCGTTCGTGCGACAAGCACAGACACCTCGTAGTCGACATCAACCATCGCTTCGACCAGACAGGGACGGCTTCCCAACGCACTCCACGCGTCAGCGCCCTGCTCGGGCTCACGCAGGCGCACCTGCCCACGCCCGTCGTAGCCGCCATGGGTGGACTTGGCGATGCTCGGTCCATGCGTCCGCACCATGTCGGCGATATCGTCGGCCGATTGGGCAGCCACGAACGCGCCGAGCGGAAACCCCTGCGCCTTGAGCCACTGCTTCTGACGGATACGATCCTGAATGATGTACACCGCCTCGCGTCCCGGGCGCAGTGCGGTCTTCGCCGCGACCGCGTCGAGCACATCGGGGTGAATCTGTTCGATCTCCAGCGTCACGACGTCGCACTCTGACGCGAGGTCAAGCGCGGCGGCGACGTCCGTGAAGGGGGCCGTAATGGTCCGCGACGCGACGGGACGTGTGGCACAGGCGGCTTCGGGATCGAGCACGTGGATGTCGTAGCCCATCGATCGTGCGGCGAGCGCCGTCATGCGGCCGAGCTGCCCGCCACCGAGAAAGCCGATCGTCGCACCGGGAAGGATGGGCGAGGCGCCCTGCGTACCGGAACTCACGGCGCGATGGCGTTAGGGGCCGGAAGCGGACGGGCCAGTGCTTCGGCGGCCTTGCTGGCGCGTCGAGCGGCGAGGCGCTGCTCGACGTGCGTGTCGTGTGCTGCGAGCAGCTGGGCAGCGAAGAGCGCGGCATTGGCCGCGCCCGGCTTCCCCACCGCGAAGGTGGCCACCGGAACGCCCGCGGGCATCTGCACGATGCTCAGCAACGCATCCATCCCGTTCAACGGGGTCGCCACAACCGGTACCCCGAGCACCGGCACCAGCGTCTTGGCGGCAAGCATTCCGGGAAGATGTGCTGCGCCGCCGGCGCCAGCGATAATGGCGCGGAGACCGCGACCATGGGCCTGCTCGGCGTATTGGAAGAGCCAGTCCGGCGTCCGATGCGCCGAGACCACGCGCGCCTCGTAGGGGATCCCTAGTTCGGCGAGGATCTCGCACGCCGGGGCGAGCGTGTCATAGTCGCTCGCACTGCCCATCACCACGCCGACGATCGGGGTGGTGCCGCCAGCGGAGGGGCTGTCGGAAGCTGCCGTCACGGACACTCCGGAGGAAAAGGAGACGAGGGGCGGCGCCCCGCACAGGTCACCGCCATCGTTCGTGGAAATCTACCTTGTGACGGAAGGCTGCCTACCGGTCCGCACCCGATGCACTGCGGTTGACCACGGGGAGCGTACTCCCGCTCCATTCCTGAAAACTGCCGTCGTACATCCTCGCCTCGCGCCCGATCAGGGTGGCGGCGAACCACAGCAGCGTCGCCTGCTGTCCGATATGGCAGTAGGTGATGACCGGTTTGGCCGGATCGGCTCCCGCCGCCGCGAAGAGCGCCCGCAATTCGGTCACGGGCTTCAGATATCCGTTCGCCGCGACGGTGTTCAACGGAACGTTCACGGCAGTGGGGATATGCCCGGGGCGAGGATACCCGCCGCCGTTGCCCTCGAAAAAGCGCGTGAGGCGAGCATCCACGATCTGTTGCGACCGATCGACCGTCACCGCCTCTACCTGCTGCATGGTGGCGATCAGGTCGGGGCGCAGTCGTGGGGTGAAGGCGACGGTGGGTGCCGCTGCGGGTACGACCGTGCTCACGGGGCGCTGCTCCCGCTTCCACGCCTGGAAACTGCCGTCGAGCAACGAAGTGCGATCGATCGCGCCCAGATACGCCAGCGTGAGATACACCCGGGTTGCCGATTGGAGTGCTGTATCGTGAGGGATGACCACGATGCGGGAGCGATCGGAAATCCCGTTGTGGACAGCCCACGCCGAGAGCTGATCGGTGCTCGCCACCTGCAACATGAGGGCACCGGGCTGCATCGGGATGGCGATGTCATCGAGCGTGACGTGGCGCGCGCCAGCCACATGCCCGCTGTCGTAAGCCGCTTTACTCCCCACGTGCAACAGCACGAGGTCGCGGTCATCCTGATGTTCGGCAAGCCACGCGGTCGAGACGAGCATCGGGACGGCGGTCGCGGCACGCGCATTCGGGCGCGCGGCTGATCCGGCGCGTGCCGGTGCCGGCGGTGTCGCGGGACGACCACGCGCATCGCGTACGTCTACCGGGGTGATCTTCGTAGCGCGGAGGGCCGGCTCGATGCTGGCGCGGTCGCCAGCAATGACGACCGTCAGCCGCGACGGATCGATGTACCGCTGGGCGACCCGTTGGATGTCGGCTGTCGTCACCTGGGCAATGCCGCGGTTGAACGCGCGCAAGGTGGAGAGCGGTAGCGTATAGGGGACGAGGTTGGCAATCTGTGCCGCGATATCGGCCGAACTCTC
>JBDKIJ010000225.1:0-2910 GCA_039797155.1 Gemmatimonadota bacterium
CCACGCCCTGAGTGTGGCTCGCAGTCGGATAACTCCCTACGGGGGAGAAATCCGAACCCCCGCCAAAGTTCCGGACTTATCCGACCGCTCTTTGGCGGTCCAGAAGCGAATCTCATTCCCACAGGCAAGTCGCTGGCGCTGTACCGTCGCCGCATTCGCCGGGTATGCAGGACCTTTCAATTCTGACTGCCGGAGATGTTCCGATGCGCTCCCCGTTTACGCCTCTCGCGATTTCCGCCGCGACCCTCGTGCTGATTGCCGCGACGCCCGCGGCCCCGGCCAATTTGTCGCTCCGCGAGGGAAGCAAGTTGTGGTTCGACGGGACGAGTACGCTGCGCAGCTGGACCTGCACGGCTGACAAGATCGATGCCGCGCTGTCGAGCCCGGACGACGCCGTGATCGTCAGCACACTCGACGGCAAGAAGGTCGCCGGCACCGTGCAGGTGGATTTCCCCGTGAACAAACTCGAGTGCAAGAACGGCACGATGAATGAGCACATGGGCAAGGCGCTCAAGACGAAGGAGTTCGCGACCATCCGCTTCACGATGCAGAGCTATGACGTGGCCAAGGGCAGTGCGGTGACCGGCACGCTCCAGGGGACGCTGCAACTCTCCGGCAAGACGCTGCCCATCTCCGTTCCCGTCACGTTCGGCACGGCGGCCGATGGCGGTCTGCGTGTCACCGGCAAGGTGCCCGTGAAGATGACCGACTGGGAAGTGAAACCCCCCACGCTCATGATGGGCACGATCAAGGTTGGCCCGGTGGTCACCGTGAACTTCGACTTGCAGTTGCAGAAATCTGGCACGGTCGCTCAGTAACGCGACGGCACCGCTCACCCCGCGCGATCCGTCGCAGGCAATACACCCGAAGCAGTTCAATGCAGCATCCCTGATTGGTCACTCCCCTCCAATCATCTCCGAGACACGATTTTATGACTCGTACACGCCTCTTCCTCGCCGCCGGCCTCATCGCCGCGTTCAATCCGCTCGGCGCACAGTCCGTCACTGACAGCGCCGGTATCGCACAGCGGAAGCTCGATATCCAGTACGTGCGTCCGCAGGACCAGCGCGGCATCAACATGTTCGAGACGCCGAAGATCGCCGGTGCGGCGTACGATGGCTTCAAGATCCAGTGGGGCGCGGCCTTCGCCCAGCAGTTCCAGGGCCTCACGCACAAGAATACGGCGCAGCCGCTTTCGCAGGCTGGCACTCCGGCCATTACCAATCGCAACCAGCTCCAGACGATGGGCAACGGTTTCAATAACGCGGTGGCCAACGCCTATCTGCACGCCCAGCTCGCGAAGGGTATCCGCATCCAGCTCACGAGCTACCTGTCGGCGCGTCATCACAATGAAACGTGGGTGAAGGATGGATTCATTCAGATCGATGAGTCGCCGATCGACCTGCCGATCCTGAACGAGATCATGAAGTTCACGACGGTGAAGATCGGTCACTTCGAAGTGAACTACGGTGACTTCCACTTCAAGCGTTCGGACAACGGCCAGGTGCTCTACAATCCGCTGGTGGGTAACCTCCTCATGGATGCCTTCACGACGGAAGTCGGTGCCGAGGCCATCTTTCAGAAGAGCGGCCTGCTCGGTGTGGTGGCCCTGACGAATGGCGAGGTGCGTGGACAGACGCTGCGCGCCAGTGATCGGTCGCCTGCCTTCATGGCCAAGGTCGGCTTCGATAAACAACTCAATGCCGATGTGCGTACCCGCCTGACGGCCTCCTTCCGCAATCAGGGCTCGGCGGCGAGCGCCACACTGTACAGCGGCGACCGCGCGGGTTCACGCTACTACTACGTGCTCGAGAATACCGCGTCCACGGAATCGGCCAACTTCACGTCGGGTATGATCAACCCGGGCTTCTCCGACAAGAACAATGCGATCATGGTGAACCCGTTCCTCAAGGTGAAGGGCTTCGAACTCTTCGGCCTCTGGGAACGCGGCAAGGGTCGCTCGGCAGCAGAAACGGTGGTCCGCGAAGTGAATCAGCTGATGGGTGAAGCCACGGTGCGCCTTCTCAAGGGTGACAAGGTGTTCCTCGCTGCCCGCTACAACAAGGTTGATGGTGATCTCGGCTCGTACCGGGTCACGCCGGTCACCGGTGCGGCCGTGACCGTCAGCAACAACGACGTGGCCGTCACTCGCCTGAACGCTGGCGGTGGCTGGTTCATCCTGCCGACGCTCCTGCTCAAGGCCGAAGTCGTGACGCAGAAGTACGATCGCTTCAACTCGCTCGATATCCGCAACGGTGGCAAGTGGCGCGGCTTCGTCCTCGAAGCAGCGACGAGCTTCTGAGTCTCCGGAGTGGCTCGCGCAGCACACAGCCCCCGCACCGCTGGTGCGGGGGCTGTTGCGTTGGTGGTGGTGAAACGCTTGCTGTCGTGGGCACCGGGCGTAGCTTCGGACACATGACGACTTCCACGTGGATTCTCCGTGCCGCACGCGCGCCATTGGCGTGCTGTGCGCTCCTCGTTCCGGCGCTGGCGACGGCACAAAGTATCGCGCGCCCGTCACGGGCACCCGCCGCGCGCTCCGGTTTCGCGGCCGATCGGCTCGCCCGCATCGATTCCATGCTCGACGCGGCGGCACAGAGCGAAGAGGTCGGTGGGCTCGTCGCGCTGGTGCTGCGCGACGATGCCGTGGTGTACGAACGCGCCGTGGGGTGGCGGGACCGCGAGGCCCGAGTACCCATGACGTCGAACACGCTCTTCCGCATCGCTTCGCAGACCAAGGCCCTCACGAGTGCGGCGGTGTTGATGCTCGTCGAGGAGGGCAAGTTCGGCCTCGCCACGCCGGCGTCGACCTTTATGCCGACCTTCGCCAAGACCACCGTGATGCAACGCAGCGGCGCGGGGGACGTGGAGGTCCCCGCACAGCGTGCCATCACGATCAAGGACCTGCTC
>JBDKIJ010000226.1:0-6374 GCA_039797155.1 Gemmatimonadota bacterium
TCCCTCGCCGCCTGTCAGTCGCCGGAGCGCGGGCCGACGCCGGCCGACGAGACCAAGGCGCAGCAACGGCACGTTGACTCGGTCGTATCGGCAGGAGGGGTCGTGGACTCCATCCTGCCGATTGCCGAGCAGCTCCGCCGGTTCCAGCATGGCCTGCAACCCGTAGATACGTTCCACCATGCCAGTGCCTCTCGCGAGGCGCTTGTCGCGCGCCTGGCCGTTGCGCTGTCGGCAAAGGACACCGCCGACATCCGACGCATGGTGATCGATCGCGCGGAATTCGCATTTCTCTTCTATCCGAGCTCGGCGATGAGCATCCCGCCCTACGAAGCACCACCGCAGTTGCTTTGGGGGCAAATTCTCGCCTCCTCCGAAAAGGGGATCCGTCGTTTGATCGACCGTCTCGGCGGGGCGTCAATCACGGTGCGCGACCTCACCTGTCCGGCACCAGAACATGAAGGGGCCAATCAGCTGCATCAGCGCTGTACGGTTCAGCTGACCGCCGCAGGACGCCCACCGCTCCGCGGCACCCTGTTCGGGACTATTGTCGAGCGCGATGGACGCTTCAAGTTCCTCGGCTATGCCAATCGCATCTAAGGCAATACGCTGGTATCCGGCGCCACCGCGCCGTGCCGTGTGGCGCGTGGTCGGCTTGTGCCTGGGGCTGATCGCCTGTCGCCCAGAGCAGACAGGGTCCCGCCGAGCCGATGTCGCCGTCGACGGCACAACGGACTCCGTCGCAACGGATTTCACCACGACGCCGACGGTATCGACGATCACGTTGACCGGTGGGGGAGCGAGCCTCCCCTATCCGCTCTACGCGAAATGGATGAATGCCTATGCGGTCGAACATGGCGTACGACTCAATTACCTCTCCCTCGGATCCGCTGAAGGGATGGATCGCCTGCGGGCCGGCCGTCTGGACTTTGCCGCCACGGATGTGCCGATGGCCGACGTCGACCGAAACCGAGGGACCATCTGGCAGGTGCCAACCGCCATCGCCGCGGTTGCTCTCACCTATCATGTCCCCGACGTAGTCCGTCCCATCCGCTTCACCCCGGAGCTCATCGCCGGAGTCCTGCTGGGAGACATAGCACGGTGGAATGACCCGCGCCTTCGCGTCGTCAATCCGACCATTCCCCTCCCGGATATGCCGATCACGGTCGTGCATCGTGGCGACGGAAGTGGTACCACCTACATCCTCAGTGATTATCTCAACAGGACGTCGACGGCGTGGCGGGAACGGGTTGGACGTGGAACGCGCCTCGCGTGGCCAGTTGGCCGCGCGGCGAATGGCAATGAAGGGGTCGCGGCAACAATACGCGAAAACCCCGGGAGTATCGGCTACGTCGAGGTGGGATATGCGCGGTTGCATCGCCTCCCCGTCGCACATCTCCAGAACCGTCAGGGTCGATTCATCTCGCCAATGCCATTCGAAATTGCCTCGGCCGCTGCGGAGGCTCTCGAAGACGCCATGGCGAGCCGTGGCGTCAACGGCAACTTGATCATTCCACCGTCCGAATCGATCGTCGACGCACACGGTTTACGCTCCTATCCGCTCGCGTCATTCACCTGGATGCTGATCCCCACAGACCGGCTAGGCGCGTCCAAGACCCGCGAACTGCTGGCCTTCCTGCGGTGGGCGCTGCTCGAGCAGGAGGAGGTCGCCTCGCGATTGGGCTACGTGCCGCTCCCGGCGTCCGTCGCCGAGCCGCTCCTGGATCAGTTCGAGCGGCGGATCGCACCATAGCACGGGTGCGATGAGGCGGTGCGGCGCGATCCGCACTATCCTTCAGGGGTGAAGCGCATAACCAGTTCCCGGTCCACGAAGCCAGTCAGACAGCCGAAAGGCGAGGCGGCACGTGGCGCGCGAATCGCGGCGATCGACATCGGCTCGAACTCCGTCCGTCAGACGGTAGCCGATGTGAGCGCGGTGGGGCGCATCCGCGTGGTCGATGAAATGAAGGCCATGCCTCGCCTCGGCGAAGGGCTTGTGCGAACCGGCCGCTTGGCCGATGACGCGATGGACGCAGCGGCCATGGCAATCGGGCGGATGGTCACCTTGGCCGAACAGCTGCGTGCGGATCGCGTCGAGATCGTGGCGACGAGTGCCGTGCGGGATGCCGCGAACGCCTTCGAATTCACCGAGCGCGTTGAGGCCGACACCGGTCACCGCGTACGTATTCTGAGCGGCGACGAAGAAGCGGTCCTCTGCTTTCGCAGTGCCCTCGCCCATTTCGAACTGGGGGCCGGCCGTTCGGTAGTCGTCGACATTGGCGGCGGTTCGCTGGAATTGGTGCTGGCCAAGGACGGGTTGATCGAACGGGTCGCTTCACTGCCGTTCGGTGCGGTCCGCCTGACGAACCAGTTTCTTGCAGATGGCTCGCGACCCCGGGCCGTGCGGGCATTGCGCGCGCACGTGCGAGATGGACTGCGACGCGCGATGCCGGTCAAGGATTGGCGGGGCGCGCTGACCATCGGCTCAGGGGGAACATTCACCAATCTGGCCGGCATCCTGTTGGCGCGACAACGCGTGGCCGTGCGTTCGGTACACGGGATGCGCGTGTCGCGGGCCGAGGTGGAACATGTACTGGAGTGGCTGCAGCGTCTCACGCTGGAGGAGCGGCAGACAGTGCCCGGTCTCAATCCGGCGCGCGCGGATATCATCGTGGCGGGCTTAGCCGTCGTAGCCGAAGTGATGGCCCGCTTTGATCCACCGCATCTGCTGACGTCGGCCTACGGGATCCGGGAAGGATTGTTGCTCGAAGCCGCACGGGTGGCGCCTCGCATTGCGGATCCCGGCAAGGCGCGGGAGCAATCCGTACGCGAGTTTGCTGAACGGTGCCATTACGAGGAGCCCCATGCACGACAAGTGCAGCGCCTGGCGTTGCAGCTGTTCGACGCGCTGGCGGCGCGTCTGGGGTTATCGCGAGCGGATCGACCACTGCTCGCCGATGCCGCACTGCTGCACGATGTGGGGTATCACATCAACTACGAAAAGCATCACAAGCACTCGTTTCACCTGATTTCCCATGCCGAGTTGCTGGGCATGACCCCGGCAGATCAGGTCGTGATCGCACACGTGGCCCGGTATCATCGAGGTGCGCCGCCGAAGATGAAGCACGCCGCGTATGCGGCGCTCGATCGGTCCCTGCGTGATCGGATCGTGAAGCTGGCCGCACTGCTTCGCGTAGCAGACGGATTGGACCGCGGCCACATCGCCGCCGTAGAGAACTTCCGTATCCGCTGGGCGCAGGATGCGGTCCGGGTGACCGTCAGCGCGCGCCCGGATGCGCCGAGTGTGCGACTCGAGTGCTGGGGCGCGAGCCGCAAACGCCACCTACTCGAAACATTACTCGATCGACGCATCGTGATTGTCGATCCCAGTGGCGAGCCGATCGAAGTCGATGATGAGCAGGACGACTGAAACTGTTTACGGCCGCGTGGATCAGGTGCGACGGCGGCTGGCCGGACGCTTCACAGCTCCCCAGGCGTCTTCGACCAGTTGCCGATGCGTGGCACTGTCCGGATCCAGCACATTGACGCGGGCGTAGGTCCCATCTTCACGCAGCAGCCACGCCTGTCGCGAGTCACTCAGACAGACATCGAGGACGCCTTTCAGGTCAGCCAGGCGCGCCCGATCGGTAATCGGCGCCATCGTCTCCACCCGCCGATCGAAGTTGCGGGGCATCCAGTCCGCCGAACCGATAAAGCATTCCGGGTCGCCGGCATTTCCGAAATAGAAGACGCGGGAATGCTCGAGGAACCGGCCGATGATCGAGCGAACGCGGATCCGGTCTGAGACCCCGACGATACCCGGAACCAGACAGCAGATGCCGCGCACGATGAGATCGATCTCCACGCCGGCCTGCGACGCCCGATACAGCGCGCTGATCACCTGTGGATCGACCAAGGCGTTCATCTTCGCAATAATGCGCCCACTGCGTCCCGCCTCGGCGTGCGCCGTCTCACGATCGATGAGCGCCAGTGTACGGGTCCGGAGTGAACCCGGGGCCACCGCCAAGCGGCGATACCCGCGCTGGCGTCCAACACCGGTCAAGACATTGAAGAGATCCCCCACATCGGCCGCGATGTCGGGTTCGCACGTGAACAGCCCCACATCGGTATAGAGCCGCGCGGTCTTCGCGTTGTAGTTGCCGGTCCCCAGATGCACATAGCGGCGGATCCCATCGGCATCACGACGCACGACAAGAATCGTCTTGCTGTGCGTCTTGAGCCCCGGGAGTCCATACGCCACATGGATCCCGAAGCTCTCCAGATGTCGTGCGAACCGGATATTGTTTTGTTCGTCGAAACGCGCCTGGAGCTCCACGAGGACCGCCACCTGTTTGCCCGCCAACGCGGCCTCCGTGAGCGCCCGCACGATGGCGGTATCACCAGAGGTGCGGTACAACGTCAGCTTGATCGCCAGCACCTGTGGATCAGCGGCCGCGGTCTCGAGGAACGCTTCCACCGTGGTCGTGAATGCTTCGAATGGGTGATGGACGAGCACATCATGCTCGCGGATCACGTCGAAGATGCTCCGCCCTTCCCGGAAGGCTTTCGGGGTCACGGGGATGAAGGGCGGATCGCGGAGATCCGGCACATCGAGTCCGCTGAGCTGCAGCAGATCCCCAAGCTCGAGCAAGGCATCCGCATCATGAACATCCTGCTCAGTCAGCGGTGCAACCGCTTGGGACTCTCCGGCCCCGAGCTCCTCCAGGAGCAGATGCCGCATCGTCTCGGGCATGTCCCGCTGGACTTCGAGGCGCACGACCTCGCCGAATCGCCGCTGAAAGACCTGCTGCTCGATCGTCTCCAGCAGATCATCAGGCTGCTCCATCTGCCCGAGATCGAGATCGGAGTACCGGGTGATCCGGAACGTGAACCACCGTTCGACGTGCATGCCAGGGAACAGCGCATCCATATGCGCCCCGATGACGTCTTCGAGCGGCACGAAACACCCGTCTCTCCCGAACGACACCCAGCGCGGCAGGGACCGAGGGACCTTGATGCGGGCGAAATGCTCCTGGCCTGACTGCGGATCACGCACCTCGACGGCCAACGACAGCGACAGATTCGAGATATACGGAAAGGGATGCCCGGGATCCACCGCCAGTGGCGTCAGGACGGGAAACACCTCACGCTCGAAAAACTGGCTGATAGTCGCGCGCTCGCTCGCAACCAGCTGCTCCATGGACAGCAGCTTGATGTCATGCTGTGCCAACTGTGGCAGGAGCACGTCATGCAGCAGTCGCTCCCGATCCTGCAGGAGCCTCCGTACCCGATGGCGGATTGCCACCAGTTGCTCGGCTGGCGTCATCGTTTCGGGCGCGTACGGCGCCGTCCCGGCCACCACCTTCCGTCGCAATCCCGCCACCCGCACCATGTAGAACTCGTCGAGATTCGTACTGAAAATCGCGAGGAACTTCAGCCGCTCCAGCAACGGGACTCGTGGATCCGCGGCCTCCTCGAGCACCCGCTCGTTGAAGGCCAGCCAAGACAGTTCGCGATTGAGATACGGCAGCGACGACGCGTGGGTGGTCGGCATAAAAAAGGCCGACCGGTCCGAAGACCGATCGGCCCGCGTGTCAAATCGGGTTGAAGATGGCGAGCAGCTTGTAGGTAATCGCAGCCATCAGCGCACTAGCGGGGATAGTGATGACCCATGCCCAGACGATCCGTCCGGCCAAGCCCCAACGCACCGCCGACAGGCGATTGGTCGCCCCCACGCCGACGATGGCGCCGGTGATGGTATGCGTCGTACTGACGGGAATACCGAACTTCGACGCTGCAAGAATCACCATGGCACCGCCCGTCTCGGCACAGAAGCCACCGACGGGACGCAGCTTCGTGATTCGCGTACCCATCGTATGCACGATACGCCAGCCACCGAACAGCGTGCCCAGCGAGATCATGGTATACGCGCTCAGTTCGACCCACATGGGAATCGTCTTGAGCGAGGTGACATGGAAGTGGCTGAGCCACCCAGTCTGATTGGCAAAGGTCGACTGCGTCGCAACGAGCAGACCCACAATGATGCCCATCGTCTTCTGGGCATCGTTGCCGCCATGTGCCAACGAGAGGAGTGCCGAGCTGGTCAGCTGCAGTGCCCGGAACGGCTTCTCGGTCGCGGCGTTGGATGCGCGGCGAAAGAGACTGTAGACGATCACCATCAACAGGAATCCCATCAGCGCGCCAAGTGACGGTGACAGGACGATCGCCGACAGCGTTTCGATCCACTTCTTGCCCCACAGCAGTGCCGCTAGCCCCGCCTTCGCAACAGCAGCGCCGGCATACCCGCCGATCAGCGCGTGGGACGATGACGAGGGAATCCCGAAATACCACGTAATGAGATTCCACGTGATGGCGCC
>JBDKIJ010000227.1:0-4834 GCA_039797155.1 Gemmatimonadota bacterium
CGACCACACGCTGCCGTATCTGATCCCTGCGCTCGACACCCTTCCATGGATCCAACAGCATCGGCGGATCTTCTTTCTCGGCAGCTGGCTCGGCGCCACGCTGGGCGGGCAGCGCTCGCCAACGGCACTCGAGCGAGTAGACCAATGGCTGGCCGCGCATCCGTCGCTTGCCCCGGACCTTCGGCAGAAGGTGCTGCAGGCGCGCGATGAGTTGGACCGAACGGTCCGAATCCAACAACACTTCACGCGGCCGTTACCCTAGCCCTCCAACGGTCGTGCTGTAATTTCTCCGTAGACCGCCCAGCCGAGTCAGGCATGGGCGCCGTCGTGTTTTGTCCGAAGCCCTCCAGCGGAGAACCCATGCGTAGGTTTTTCAACGTCCTGACGGCGGCTGCCGTCGTTGCCTTGCTGCCGTTCCGTGCGGACGCGCAGACCCGTGATGTCACGGGCAAGGTGACGATGGCCGGCACCGGTCAGCCCATTGCCGACGTGACGGTCGGTATTCTTGGCCAGCAAGTTGGTGTCCGTACGAACGAGCGCGGCGAATATCGCCTCCGCGTTCCCTCGGGCGAAGTGACCATTCTCGCCCGTCAGCTGGGTTACAAGCGTGCGACCGTACGCGTGGGCCCCAGCGAAACCACGGCGAACTTCAGCCTCGAGAAGGACGTCCTGCAGCTGGAAGGTGTGACGGTGACGGGTCAGGCGACGACCGTGGACCGGAAAGTAGCCGCGACGGCCGTGGCGACGGTGAACGCGGTGGAATTGAACCGCGTCCCGGCCCGCTCGCTTGAAAGCAATTTGGCAGGTAAGGTCGCTGGTGCACGCATGTTCGAAAACGGCGGTGCGCCGGGTGGTGGTGCGCAGATCCAGATTCGCGGTGCCACGTCCGTGCTTGGCTCGGGTGACCCGCTGTACGTCGTCGACGGTGTGATCATCTCAAACGCCGGCATCTCGTCCGGTGCGAGCTCGATCACCCGTGCGTCCGGCACCACGGGATCGAGTCAGGACCAGGTCGTGAATCGCCTAGCCGACCTGAATCCGGCGGACATCGAGAACATCGAAATCCTGAAGTCCGCGGCGGCTTCAGCCATCTACGGCTCGCGCGCCACAAACGGTGTCGTGGTCATCACGACGAAGCGCGGCAAGCAGGGCCGTCCGACGTGGAACCTGACGCAGCGCATGGGCACGCAGCAGGCGATGCGCCTGCTCGGCCACCGCACATTCTCGAGCTATGACGAAGTGAAGCCGTACGTTGGCGGTGTGTTGGGTGATTCGATTGCGCGCGCGGTCTGCGGCACCGGCGCCTGCCCCTCGTACAACTGGCAGGAGCAGCTGTACGGTCAGACCGATCCCTCATGGGAGACCTTGCTGTCGGCCGCCGGTGGCATGAACAACACCCGCTACTTCGCGTCGCTCAGCGACCGTCAGGAGTCGGGCGTCATGCTCAACACCGGGGCGCGTCGGACAAACGCCCGCATCAATCTCGACCAGACGCTGGGCAGCAAGTGGACGGTGAGCACCGGCCTCGATGTCACCCGCAACTTCTTGCAGCGCGGGTTCGGCAACAACGACAACGCCGGTCTGAGCCCGATCTACAACCTCGGCTACAACCCAGCCATCATCGACCTGCAGCAGCGGGACGCGACGGGCCGTTACGTCCGGATGCCGTTCTACACCGGCAGCGCGGTGCCCGGCAACGCGACGTCGAATCCGTTCGAATTGATGGAGGCCGTGGAAAACAACGAAAGCGTCTGGCGTCAGGCCGGCAGCATGCGGGTAGGCTATACCGCACTGGCGACGGCGAAGAATTCGGTCCAGCTGTCCTTCCTCGCCGGCGTTGACCGGTTCCAACAGGAAGGGTGGCAGTACTCGCCGAATTACATGCAGTATGAGTCGCGTGACGGCTTCCTCGGCACCTCCAATCAGGTCAACGCTTCGAGCTACCAGTTCAATCAGGGGCTGAACGCCGTTTGGACCTGGACGCCTGGCACGAAGCTGCTGACGTCGGCGACCACGTCCGTTGGTACGACGTATGAGCGTCAGCATGTGAACATCTACAGCGTGCGCGGCCGCGGCCTGCTGCCGACGCGCAAGATCGCGTTGGGTGCGCAGGACCTCGCGATCACGCAGGGGATCACGGAATTCCGCGATCAGTCCTACTACGTGAACGAACAGCTCCTGCTGCTCGACGAAAAGCTGGCGGTCAACGCCGGCTTCCGCGCCGACCGGTCGAGCGCGAATGGTGATCGCGAGAAGTACTACGCGTTCCCGAAGTTCTCCGGCTCCTACCGCTTCACGAAGCCGTTCACCGACAAGGTGGATGAAGTGAAGTTCCGCGCGGCGTGGGGCCAGTCGGGCAACCGCCCACGCTTCGGTGATCGTGACATCCTGTACGCCGACGGTGGACTGATCGGCGGCAGCGGCTCACTGGTATCGGCCGGTCTGCTGGGCAACACGGGCATCAAGCCGGAAGTCATGAACGAAACCGAATTCGGCATGGACGCGCAGCTGTTCGGCGGCCGGATCGGCCTCGAGTTCTCGCGCTACCAGCGCCAGATCAAGGATCTTCTCCTGACCTTCCCGCTCCCGCCGTCGTCGGGTCTGGGTAGCCAGATCATCAACGGCGGTCAGCTCTCGGTGCTCGGTACGGAAGGTGTGCTCTCGGCAGTGCCGCTTCGTCGCGGCAGCTTCGAGTGGACCACGCGCATCATCTACAACCAGAATGCGCAATTCACCGACGCTATCCCGGTGCCCGCGTTCGCGGTGCTGGGGTCCTATGGCGCGTCCTACGGCCGCAATCGCATCGCGGCGAACACACGCTCGTCGTACATCTGGGGCAACGCGCCGTTCGGTGCGAACGGCGCCGTACGCGACACCATCATTGCCGATGCGAATCCGATCCACACCACGACGTTCAACAACGACTTCACGTGGAAGCGGTTCACGCTGTCGGTGCTGGCCGATTGGCGGAACGGCGGCTACGTCGCGAACATGACGAACAACCTGTGGGACGAAGGCGGCCAGTCGCGCGACTTCGTGGCGGCCGGCAAGGCCCGCTACGAGACCTTCAACAAGGGTGACATCCGCCCGTACATCCAGAGCGGTACCTACGTGAAGCTCCGCGAAGTGACGGTGAACTATCAGGCCCCGGACAGCTGGGCGCAGAAGATTCCGGGGGCGCGTTCGCTCCGCTTCAACCTGAGCGGCCGTAACCTCGCGATCTTCTCGGATTACTGGGCGTTCGACCCCGAGTTCAACAACTTCGGCAACACGAACTTCAACCGGTTCATCGACCTCGCATCGTTCCCGTCGAACCGGCAGCTCTTCTTCAGCGTCGACGTGGGGTTCTGAGACCATGACGACCAACTTCCAGACGACCACGAATCCCGTGACGACGTCCCGTCTTCCGCTGCGCGCCCTTGGGGCGGCAGCTCTTTCGGCCCTAGCCCTGACTGGCTGCTCGGCCGATCGCCTCGATATCACCAACCCCAATTCGCCAACGGTCGCCGCAGCCGGTTCGGACCCGCAGGCGCTGCAGCTGCAGGCCACAGGTCTGCTCCGGCAGATGCGTAACGGTCGTGGCGGGTTCATCACGTCGACCGGCCGCTTCGGCCGCGAAGCGTACGTCTACACGCCGCAGGAAGGGCGGAACACCTCACACTACCTCATCGGCCTGCCCGGAGCGAACAAGCTCGATCCGGCCGGATTTGCCGTGGAGAACTGGTCGGCGCAGTACGGGAACCTTCGCGACATTTTCAACTTCAAGTCGTCCGTGACCGCGTCGACGGCGCTGTCCGCGACCCAGAAGAGCGCCGCACAGGGGTTTGCCAAGACCCTCGAAGCCCTCGAACTCCTCTACGTCATTTCCACGCGTGATACGCTGGGGCTGGTCGTCGAGATCAAGCAGAATGCTTCCGATCTGGCGGCGTTCGTTTCGCGGGATTCGGCGTACAAGTACATCCTGAATACGCTGGACGATGCGTCGAACAACCTGGCGTCGGGTGGCTCCGCGTTCCCATTCACGCTGCACAGCGGGTTTGCCGGCTTCAACACGCCGACCACGTTCCGTCAGTTCAACCGCGCCATCGCGGCGCGTGCGGCGGCCTACTACGCCACGTCGGGCGGTGGAACGACGGCATGGCAGCGGGCACTGACGGCGCTGGGCGCGTCGTTCATGAACACGGGCGCCTCAACGCGCGCAGCGTTGGACGTCGGCCCGGCGCACCCGTATTCGTCGGCCTCCGGTGACAGCAACAATCCACTCGCTGCGGCCACGAATACCGACCTCTATGCGCACATGTCGATTCAGGCGGACGCACAGAGGAAGTCGAATGGGGACCCTGATGATCGCTATACGGCAAAAATCGCTTCGAGACCGAACCGTAGTGCGCCGCAAGGTCTCGGTGTGGCGTCGTCGCTCGGATTCAACCACTATCCGGCCGTGACCAGCTCCATCCCGATCATCCGGAACGAGGAGCTGCTCCTGCTCCGCGCCGAGGCGCAGTTGGCCACGGGTGACAAGGCGGGCGCGGTGACCACGGTGAATCTCATCCGCACCGTGTCTGGTGGCTTGGCTGCCTCCTCGCTGACGGCTGGATCGAGTGATGCGGATATCCTCACCGAGATCCTGTACAACAAGCGATTCTCGCTCCTCCTCGAAGGGCACCGCTGGATCGACATGCGCCGCTATGGCCGTCTCGGCCAGCTGCCGCTTGATATCACGAGCGGCACCAATACGCACTTCGTCGCCAGGGTGCAGCCGATTCCGCAGTCCGAATGCCTGGTCCGTGCCGGTAAGTCCGGTGCGCTCGCTGGGCCGGGCTGCTGAGCTGAC
>JBDKIJ010000228.1:0-3087 GCA_039797155.1 Gemmatimonadota bacterium
AGCTCGTGCTCGAAGCACTCGAAGTGGATATCGGAGGCCCCCTTGCTCACTGCGTCCACGAGGATCGCGTTGATGAGCTTGACGACCGGCGCTTCCTCAACCTGCGCTGCCAGGATGTTGGCATCGACGAGGTCCTCCTGATTCTCGAGGACCTCGATATCGTCATCGTCATCTCCCGCGACTTCCTGCAGGAGCGACTGCATGTGCATCTCGCCCGACTCGTAATTCTTCTCGATCGCGGTGCGCATCGAGAGCTCGCCGGCGAGGACCGGCACGATGTCGTAGCGGGTGATGAACTTGAGGTCGTCCACCACCGACATCGACGTCGGATCGGCGATAGCCACCGTCAGCTGACGTCCATCCCGCTTGAGGGGCAGGACCGTATGCTTCGATGCCAGCTCGGCCGGAATCAGCTTGAGCAGGCGCGCATCCACTTCGAACCGCGACAGGTCGACGGCCGGCATGCGATGCTGGCGGGCCAGCATACGCACGACATCCGTCTCGTTGACGAGGCCCATCTTCACGAGCGTCAGCCCAAGGCGCTGCCCCGGATACTGCGCCTGCTCCGCCAGCGCGCGCACCAGATTCTCACGCGTCAGCAGCCCCTCGCGGACGAGGAGATCGCCGAGACGTTCGGTAGCGCGACCGGATAGTGGACTGGCTGGAGCGGCCATTGCTGGAGAAATCGCCGACTGCGCGAAAACGGTGAAGGATGCGGGGGTCAAAAGCGACCCTCGCTGTGTAAGGGACTGTGCCGGCCGGAAAACGTCACCAACGGCGCCACGAGCAGCGCCGTGGCCGGCCCGATGCCGCGGACGTGACGGAGGTCGTCGAGGGATCGAAACGGTCCATGGCTGGTGCGCCGCTCGATGATGCGGCGAGCCAGCGCCGGCCCGACCCTCGGCAGCCCCTCCAACTCGGCTGCGGTCGCTCTATTGATATCGACGGGTCGTGGAACGTTCGGTATCACGGAGCCGGCATAATCTGTCGAATTTCCCGCGGTAATGCTTGCGTCTGGTCCCGGCCGAAGCGTCGAGGCACGAAGAGACGCCGAACTGTCACGACGTGATCGTTTGGCGGGGCGCCCTCTCGTGCCGTTGCGCATCTGCAAAAGGGAATCGACAGCCCGCTGCTGTGCCGCGAGGGCTCGCTCCCCCCAGAGAGCCCGCTGTCCGGGGACGGAGGGCGTCAGCGCTCGCGCCGCCTCCTGATCGAATCGCCTGACGCCAACCCACCGCGCGACAATCCCCAACCCGCCCACGATCAGCAGAAACGCGAAGACCCGCTGCTCTCCCTTGGTGGCCATGCACACCAAGGTGGCCGATGGGGCCGCGACACGCCGTACCAAAATGCTGCCATGCCGATCCTTCGAACGCGCCGAACGCCTCCCCTACCGCAACTCTCCCGCGAAGAACCGGAGCTGCACGACCGCACTGAAAATCAGGTTGCTCGTCTGCCGATTGAAATTGCGATCAAAGTTCACCACCCGACTGCCCGTCAACGTGAAGGTGAGCAGCTCCGACAGGTCGGTATTGGCATTGAGGTTGAACGCCCGACGCCCGTTGCTGGTCAAGACCGACGGGAGGGCGCCCGACGCTCCCCCCGCATCGGCGAATGGCACGTTGAGAAACGCGACCGAGGATCCCGCCACGATGCTGGACGTCTCTTCGCTCTGATAGGAGATGTTCGCCCGCATCTGCCCATTTCTGGTATTCCAGGATTTCGGCAGCCGGAAGTTGCGTCCGAGGTCGACGGACATCCGTTCGGTTTCCCCCGTGGTCACCGAGCCGGGGCGGACATCCTCACGGCGCTGGCGATCGAACGAACTGTTCGTCGTGAGATTGCCGAGAAAGGCCCAGGTTGCCGAAACGGAGAGCGGACGGCTGCGTGCCACGGTACGACTCCGGTCGGCCAACCCACCGGTCTCGTTGGGGATGGTCGTCTCCTGCTCCGTGATGAGGTACCGTCCATTGACGTTCAGTAGCGTGAGCAGCTTGCGCAGGCGTACCGGCCGCCAGCTCCAGCGGATCGTGTAGTCGGGTCGCACCTGCTGGCTGCTGGTGATCAGGGCCTGGAACCCATCGAGTGACCGTCGGGTCCACGTCTCCGTCGTCCCCTGCTCCACGCGCGACTGCACATTGAAGGAGAACGGCAGATTGAGCGAGCCTACGGCCGAGGTCCGCCGTAAGCGTCCAGCCGTGGTGGCCAGTCGCGTGTCCAGGCCGCGGAAGTCGTTCACACCACCGAGGCCGAATTGGTAGCCCCAGCCGGGGATGTAGGCCGTGTTGTCGTAATTCGAGGTCAGACTCTGCTGCCACTGGACATCGATCGGGGCGAGCATACCGCCCAGACGACGCCAGCGGCTCCCCTCAACCGCACGTTGGGAGATCAGGCGGCCGAAATCGACCGTCGTCCCGAGGTTCAGCGATTGGGCCGCACCGAGGCGCTTGGGCAGCCGGAAGGCTCCCGTTGAATCATTGGTCCGCAACAAGGCCCGCGCGTTCGGGTCCTTGTTCAGCGTGAAGGTGCTGGTGAAATCGATCCGCGGGCGCACCCACATGGCCATCATGGGCTGGACGAGCAATGCCTGGGTCAGCGAGCGCTCACGCTCCAAGCCGACGTCGGTCCCTAGCACGCGCAATCGTTCCGCTGCGGCAGCCTGCCCGCGATCGGTGCTGTCGGGAATGGTGGTGCCGCCCGAGCGATAGTCGCGTAAATCGAGAAGCTGGCGTGCCGTCGTGGTCGCCGTAAGTCCTGGGGTCGGACGGAATTCGAGGGTGCCCGTGTTCTGCCAATAATGCGACAGGGCACTCACCGTTTGCCCCGTATCGCTGGCCGCTGTGGCCGCCTTCGTGAAGGAGGTGGCCTGATTGGCGTTCCGAGCGATGGCACTATTCAGACGAACCGCCGTCGGCTTCCATCGGAAACGCTGATTGCGGAAGGCGGTGAGTGCCGCCGACTCGCGGAGCGCACGTGGCAACACATCCAGCAATCGGGCCACAACACGCGGCAACGGACTCTCTCTCGTCTCGTCACCCATGGCAAAGCCGCCGCCGAACAGGTAATTGCGGGTCGCAAGTTCCTGAA
>JBDKIJ010000229.1:0-6025 GCA_039797155.1 Gemmatimonadota bacterium
CCACGCCGCAGATCTTACGCAGCATTCAGGACGTGATCGCCACCAATGACGACCTGACGCTCGAGGGGATCCTGCTCACGATGCACGAAACCGGCAATCCCTCGACTGAGCGCGTTGTGCAGTACGTGCGTGATCATCTCCCCGCGAATCTCTGGTTCGATGTGCCGATTCCACGCACGCCGGCGACGGCCGAGGCCTTTGCTTCGGGGCAACCGGTCGTTCTGCGTGCGCCAGCCGACGCGGCCAGCCAGGCCTATGTGAACATCGCGACGCGCCTCGCGGAACGTTTCATATGATCCGCTGGAGGTGGGCTGCTGGTGCCGCCGTCACGTTGGCGGTGGTTGCAGCATGCGCAGAAATCGGCACTGGCCCCAGTGTACCGGCCGCCATCGAACTATCCCCCTTTCCGTTTCCCTCCGTCGTGGTCGGGGATACGCTTCGCAGTTTCGATGGCAAGGTGGCGCCGATTCGCGCCATCGTGCGCAACAGCGCGGGTGACGCCATTGATGACGCGCCCGTCCGTTATTTATACGCGGACTTCAATCGCGACAGTGCGCTCGTGGTCGACTCGCTCACGGGGGTCGTGGTGGCGCGAAGGGCCATCACGTCAGAGGCACGACTCGCCGCACGCGTCGGCAGCACCTTGCAGGTGATCCGCACCCTGACGGTGACGCAGCGCCCCGACACCGCCTCGGTGCCTGCGGCTCCGGCCATCTTTCGCGTGACCGTCCCGGACACCGGACGTACCGGCGCGCAAAGCAATACCTCGCCGGCACTGTCCGTCACGGTGCAGTCGCGCGCCACCGGGCAGCCCAGCGGCGTGGCCGGCTGGGCCGTGCGGTTCGATCTGGTGCGGCCGGCCAATCCGACGAACGACACATCGGCCACCGTGTATCTCGTGGATGATCGGGGCTCGGCCAGTATCATCGACACCACCGACGGCAGTGGGAATGCGGGGCGCAAGGTCCGAATCCGGGCCGCGACGTATCCCGGCGTGGCCGGCGATACCGTCGACGTGCGCGCGACCATTCTCTATCGCGGCGCGCCGGTTCCCGGTGCTCCGCTCCGTCTTCGCCTCCCCGTGCGTCGCTGACCCGACGCCGGTGCACTGCTAAGCTTGGGGCGGTACCCTCGCGAGGTCGTGCGCCGCCCGCCAATTTCCGCGCATCTTCAACGGCGGCCCCCGGGAGTGCCCAGTTCCACTGATCACAGTGGCCCCCGCCCGCCTCTGCCCTGACGGAGCCTCAATGTCCGCGTCTGTTGCCACGTCGCCGTCTGCCGCGACGGCCTCGCAACCGTATGCCGCTGGCCCAGCTCGTCCGCCGGTCGGGACCATCAACGCGCTCTTCTTCGCGGCGGTTGAACGCTACGACCGCGCCGATGCCCTTCTGCAGAAGGTCCATGGCGTGTGGGAACCCGTCAGCCACCGCGAGGTCCTGCAGCGCGTGCGCCGCATTGCGCTCGGGCTCGCGCGCCTGGGGATCGTCGCGAATGATCGCGTGGCCCTGTTGTCGGAGAATCGCCCCGAGTGGTTGATGGCCGACTACGCCTGCCTGTGCAGTCAGCTGACGGATGTGCCCGTCTATCCGACCCTGCCCGCCGAGCAGATCCCGTACATCCTGAATGATTCCGGCGCACGCGCGATCTTCGTGTCGACCGCCGATCAGGCGCGGAAGGTGGCCTCGGTCCGTTCGCAGGCCACCCAGTTGCAATACATCATCGGCTTTTCGGCCACGAAGGACGATGGGTGCGACCTGACGCTCGCCGAGTTGGAAGCGATGGGTGCCGAGGACGATACCGCGGAGCGTGCGGCCGAGTTCAAGGCGAAGGCGCTGGCGGTCGTGCCGGAGCAGTTGGTGACGCTCATCTACACGTCGGGCACCACGGGGAACCCGAAGGGTGTGATGCTCACGCAGGACAACCTGTTTTCGAATTGCGTTTCGGTGCGCGACACATTGAATGTCGGTCCGCACGACAGCGCCCTGAGCTTCCTGCCGCTGAGCCACATTTTTGAGCGCACCGGCGACTATTTCCTTTTCGCGAACGGGGCGCGCATCGCCTACGCGGAGTCGATCGACACGGTGCCACTCAACATGACGGAGGTGAAGCCGTCCATGATGATGTCGGTACCGCGCCTGTACGAGAAGATCTACGCGCGCGTGCTCGACAATGCCGTCTCGGCGGGCGGGATCAAGAAGCAGCTGTTCTTCTGGGCCAAGCAGACCGGTGAACGATGGGCCGATGAAACGTTGGCCGGTCGCACGCCGGGGGGACTGCTCGGACTGCAGTACAAGATCGCGCGCAAGTTGGTGTTCTCGAAGCTGCACGAGCGGACCGGCGGCAACCTCAAGTTCTTCGTCTCAGGGGGCGCGCCGCTCTCACCGGAAATCGCGAAGTTCTTCTACGCCGCCGGACTCACGATCCTCGAGGGCTACGGCCTGACCGAAACGTCGCCGGTGATTTCCTGCAACCGCTTCGGCGCCTACCGGCTCGGTTCCGTCGGCCAGCCGATTGCCGGTGTAGAAGTGAAGATCGCGGCGGATGGCGAGATCCTGTCCCGTGGGCCGCACATCATGGCCGGCTACTACAACAACCGCGCAGCCACCGATGAGGCGATTGACGGCGACGGCTGGTTCCATACCGGCGACATCGGCCGTCTGGATGCGGAGGGTTTCCTCTTCATCACCGATCGCAAGAAGGACATCATCGTGACCGCGGGGGGCAAGAACATCGCGCCGCAGCCGATCGAGAACATGATCAAGACGAACAAGTACGTCTCGCAGGCGGTCATGCTCGGCGACAAGCGCAAGTTCCCGATCGTCCTGATCGTCCCCGATTGGGATGCGTTGGAGAAGTGGGCGGCGCACAAGGGGATCGTGTGGACCTCACGCGCCGAGCTGTTGCAGATGCCCACCGTCCACGCGAAGATGGAGAAGGAAGTGAAGGGGCAACTCACCGGCCTTGCGAGCTACGAGACGCCCAAGAAGGTCGGGCTCCTCGAGCACGATTTCACGATCGATCGTGGTGAGCTGACGCCGTCGCTCAAGGTGAAGCGACGCGTGATCGACCAGCGCTATCGCGAGCTGATCGACGGGCTTTACGCCGGCACCGACTGACGGCGGAGCGTCACCAGACCGGAGGGTGGGGCGAGGACCTCCCCCACCCATTCCCGGTCATCGCGGGCGAGTTCGCGCACACCGTCGGGCACCGGTGTCGCTGCCGGTGCGATGAGGTGCCCCCCCTGCCGGATGCACCGAACGACGCTCGACAACCACGGTGCGTGGGCGTGTGACGCGTCGACAGCGGCGCCGGCCAGCGTAGCGGCCCCCAGTGGCAATGGCGCCTGCTCAACGCACAGCACGGACGCCTGCAGCGCGCCGGTGACCGGGACGCGTGCGTTGAGCCACAGCTGCGGCGCGGTGGTCCATGCACGCAGCGCATGTCCCACGCGCGCATAGTCGCCCATCAGCAACACGGGGGTTTCGCCACCCATAACTCCCAATTGCGCCGCAAGTCGAACCCCGGCATCGTGCTCGCCGTCGCCCGACACGGAGTCGCCCGACACGGAGTCGCCCGACACGGAGTCGCCCGACACGGAGTCGCCCGACACGGACGTCGCGTCCGAAACCGCCGAATCACGCGCGGCGCCAGGCGAGGTACCAAAGCAGGCGATGCCATCACGAATGGCGAACTCCCGTCCGCACACGGGGCAGGCCAGATCGGCTTCACGAAGGTCTGCGCCACGCGTCGCGTGGACCATCGCGACCAGCCATGCTTCCTCGTGCGCCCCGGGACAACGCAGGGCATCCAGCAGATCGCGCTGCATGATGTGGTCGTGCCGTCCGTCGATCAGCTACGGCTGATGCGCAGTTCGTCCACGTTCACATGGGGCGGTCGTGTCACCGCCCAGCACACCGCGTCGGCCACGTCCTCCGGGCGCAGCATCGCGGCGCGCGGCGGGAACCCCGGCGTATTGTCGGGATCGACGGGATCCCAGATGGAGGTATCGGTCGCGGCGGGGGCCACGAGCGTGGCGCGTACGCCGGTTCCCTGCACTTCCTCACGCAGCACTTCGTGCAGGGCGCGAGCGCCGAACTTCGACGCGGAATACGCGCCATTGCCGGGGAAGATGCGCCGGTCGGCTACGGAGCCGATCGTGACGATGTGCCCAGTGCCGCGGCTGATCATGTGGGGCAGGACCGCTTGCAGCAGCCGAAAGGGCGCGACGAGATTGGCATCGATCGTGGCGGCGAATTGCGACACCGCCGTGCCGGTGATCGGCGCCAAGGGGAAGACACCGGCATTGTTGACCAGGATGTCGATAGGGCCCTGTGCCAGCAGTGCCTGCATCATGGTGTCGACCGCGTCCGCGTTGCCCAGATCGATAACATACGGGCGGACTGCCGCATGGGACGCCGAAAGCGCGGCCAGGGCATCCCCGGACCGCGCCACCGCGAGTACCTGTACTCCCTGCTCGGCGAGGGCCACCGCGGTCGCCCGGCCAATTCCACGCGACGCGCCCGTAACAAGCGCCGTGCGCATCCCGGACATACTCAGTACGACTGCGCCGGCGCGTGGGCCAAGCGGAGGAATTCGCTGCGCGTCTTCGCATCATCACGGAAGAGGCCGCGCATCGACGAGGTGATCGTCCGCGAACTCTGCTTCTCGACGCCGCGCATCATCATGCACAGGTGCACCGCTTCGATCACCACCCCGACCCCCTTGGGCTGCAGCACCGCCTCGAGCGCATCGGCAATCTGTTCGCCGAGCCGCTCCTGCACCTGCAGACGTCGCGCAAAGACTTCGACGACGCGCGGCAGCTTAGACAACCCCACGATCTTGCCGTTGGGGATGTACGCGATGTGCACCTTGCCGAAGAAGGGGAGCATGTGGTGTTCGCACATCGAGTACATCTCGATGTCGCGCACCATCACCATGTTCTCGTGGTCTTCCTCGAACAGTGCATCGCCGATGACTTCCCGGGGATCGAGCTCGTACCCGCGCGTCAGCCACGCCATCGACTTGGCCACGCGACTGGGCGTCTTGAGCAGGCCGTCGCGCATCGGATCCTCGCCCAGCAATTCGAGCTGCCGGCGGACCATCGATTCGAATTCCTCGAAGCGATCGCCGGTGAGGACGAGATCATCGGGATCTACCACATTGACACCAGTGCGTCCCGTCATGTTCGGTCGGATCACGTGCTCACTCCCCGTCGTAGTCGACATAGTTGTTCTCGGTTTCCCAGAGCCGGAGATTCACCAGCCGGGCCGGCGCAATGGCAGGCACCAGCACCTGCCACATGGCGACCACGACGTTCTCCGTGGTGGGGTTGATCCCCTGGGTATACGGCACGTCGACGTTGAAGTTGCGATGATCCGTCTGATCGATCACGACGCGTTCGACGATGTCACGCAACTGCCCCAGATCGATGACGTAGCCCGTGCGTGCATCGATTGGTCCGCGTACGGAGACATCCAAATGGTAGTTGTGCCCGTGCCAATTCGGGTTGTTGCACTTCCCGAATAACCGCGTGTTCTCTTCGGGGGAGAGGGCGGGGTTGTGGACACGATGGGCCGCATTGAAGCGGAGCCGGCGCGTCACGGTTACGATGGGCATGCCGATTGAACAGTTCGAGGAGGGCCCGGGTTCCCCGGAACCTGCCGAAAACACGACGGCCCCGCCACAAGGACGGGGCCGCCACCAACTACCGGAACGAAGAGGAAGTCTTGAAGCCCAAACGATAGGATTGAGACCCTCACCGCGCTTCCGCCTTCCCCGCACTGGGGCATGACGTTCACACCGATTGTCGAGTCCTCTCGAAGGACTTATCGGCTCAAGAAGTATGGTCTCTCCGCCCCGATAAGCTGACTACTGCTGACGAGCGGAATCTTACGACACGGGAACGTGCCACGCAACGGAATTCCGCTGTAGATTGTGGCATGGACCTCACACTGTTCGCCGCCATCGCGATCCTGCTGGCGTGGGGCGGCCTGACCGTCACCACCGAAGCGCCGGGCTGGGTACA
>JBDKIJ010000230.1:0-4026 GCA_039797155.1 Gemmatimonadota bacterium
CAGGTGCCCGAGCGCAATCACCTCGTGTTCCGGCCAGATAATACGAGGGCCGGTGGGCAGGCGACGCGGCACGGCGACGTGTTCGCCCACCGTGATCGCATCGAGGTTCCGCCACCCGTCGATCATCAGGAACGGGTGATTCCCCGTGGCAACAATCTCGCGTCCCGATTCTGTTCGAACGCGAGACACCGGCTTGACGCCGTTGTCCATCGCATCGATAACGCGACCGCTCGACAAGCGCAGGCGTGATACGTCGCACGTTGCGACGCTACCGAGTGCCGCACGTCCCTCCACGACATCGGCGATACGAACAAGATGTCCCGTCGACGGATCATAGATTTCAGTGTCGCCGACAAGACACTTGTTGAAGCCATAACGCCCGAACGTTTCAATCTGCCCCGCAAGTTCTTCGATGATCGCCGGGTCATATCCACGCGCGATCGACTTCTCCTTGAACTTGCCGAGCTCCTTCTTGATGAGCTCCGCGTCCTTCTTGCCGACGGCTTTGCGCAACACGTCGGCTTCGGCGAGCGAGATACCGGCCAACACCTGCGCGATACGCATCACCTGTTCCTGATAGGTGATGACGCCGTAGGTGTTGGACAGGATCGGCTCGAGCTCCGGCAGCGCGTAGACCGTCGGCTCTTCGCCGCGCTTGCGCCGGATGTACACGTTGTGCATCCCGGCATCGAGCGGGCCGGGACGGAGCAGCGCATTTGATGCGACCAGGTCGTCGAACCGGTCGCACCGCATCCGCTTGAGCACGTCCGTCGCGAGCGGCGATTCGAACTGGAACACGCCGCCCGTCCGCCCCGCGCGCAGCACCTGATAGGTCTTCTCGTCAGTGAAGCCGCGCTCTTCGAGCACCACCTCCTTGCCGGTCCGCGCCTTGATCGCCTTGATCGTGTCGGTGATGACCGTCAGTGTGGTAAGCCCAAGAAAGTCCATCTTGAGCATGCCGGCCTTCTCGAGCGCATTCATGTCGTACTGCGTCACGATCACGCGCTCGTCGCCATCGCTGCCGGAGCCCTTCGTGGCCTGCGTGCAGATCGGCACGAATTCGTCGAGTGGCCCCGGCGCGATCACCACACCGGCGGCATGCACGCCGGTGTGTCGCGAGAGCCCTTCCAGCTTCACCGCAAAGTCGAGGAGCTGCTTGTACCGCTCCTCACTCTGGTACAGCTGCTTCACTTCGGGGACCTGCTCGATCGCCTCCTTGACCGTGAGCGAGAAGTTCGGCGCATTCGGGATCAGCTTCGCGAGCGCGTCGGTCTCCGCCGGCGTGAAGCCCAGCGTACGCCCCACGTCCTTGACCGCGGCGCGCGACTTCATCGTCCCGAAGGTCACGATCTGCCCGACGCTGTCCTTGCCGTACTTCTGGCGGACATACTCGATCACTTCGCCGCGCCGCTCGAAGCAGAAGTCGACGTCGACGTCGGGCATCGACACGCGCTCCGGATTCAGGAAGCGCTCGAAGAGCAGATCGAACTCCAGCGGGCACACGTCGGTGATCCCGAGTGCATACGCCACCAGCGACCCCGCCGCTGAACCGCGCCCCGGTCCTACCGGAATGCCACGATCGCGCGCGGCCTTGATGAAGTCGGCGACGATCAGGAAGTAGCCGGCATAACCGGTCTTGGTGATGACCCCGAGTTCGTACTCCAGCCGGTCGCGTACTTCATCACGGAATGGATCACCATAGCGCTGCTTCGCCCCCTCGGTGGAGAGCTGCACCAGAAGATCATTCTCGGTCGCGACCCCCTCGGGGAGCGGGAACGACGGCACGTAATACTTCTTCTCGAACTGCACATCCACGCTGTCGGCAATCGCCAGCGTGTTCGTGAGCACATCCTCACGCCCGGGGAAGAAGGGCCGGATCTCGTCGGGGCTCTTGAAGTAGAGCCCGTCGTCGTACTGCATCCGGTCCTTATCATGGTGATCCTTGCCGAGCCCGATGCATAGCAGCACATCATGCGCGGCATGGTCCTCATGCTTGAGGAAGTGCGCGTCGTTCGTGGCCACCACCGGCAGGTTCAGATCATCAGCCAGCGACAGGATCTTCGCATTCAGCGTGGCCTGCCCCTCGCTCGTATGGGCCTGCACCTCGAGGTAATACCGCCCCTTGAATAGCTCGGCGTACCACGCGGCTGCCTCACGCGCCTGCTCAAGCCGATCCTCCATCAGGTGCGACGCCACCTCGCCTGCCAGACAGGCGGACGACACGATCAGCCCCTCGCTGTACTGCGCGAGCAGCTCGCGGTCGATACGCGGCTTGGTGTAGAACCCTTCCGTGTACGCCAGTGAGCTCAGCTTCGAGAGGTTCTTGTACCCCTGCAGGTCGCGAGCGAGTAGTACCAGATGGTAGTACGGCTTCACCCCCGGGGCCGGACGTCCACGCTGGCGGCGGTCGCCGGGGGCGACGTAGGCCTCCATGCCGAGGATCGGCTTGATGCCGGCCTTTTTCGCCTTCTCCTGGAACTCCCAGGCGGCGTGCATGTTACCGTGATCGGTGATGGCGAGCCCCGGCATTTCGAAATGCTGGGCACGCTTGATCAGGTCATCGATCCGATTCGCGCCGTCAAGGAGCGAATATTCGGAGTGGCAGTGCAGATGGACGAACGACATGGACCGGGAATGATACGTCAGCGAGCCGAACCGCGGCAGGAGCGAGGAGCGATGTGGCGGCGCTGGGTGCGCCGCTCATCGGGGCTCATTGCCGTCGCGATGATGGCGTTTCTCGCCGTCACGCCGATGGGGTGCTATCTATCACGTGCCGCGTACGAGGAGGCGAAGATCCTCAAGCGCCGCCAGCCGATCGAACGGCTGGTGACGCACCCCACCACCGAACCCGCCCTCCGCGCGAAACTGGCGCTGGTCCTTGAGGCGCGCCAATTCGCCATCGATTCGCTCCAGCTCAAGGCCGGCGACAGCTTCACCACCTATTCCGCCCTCGATCGCGACACGCTGGTGCTGGTCTTGTCGGCGGCATATCGCGATCGCCTCGAGCGGAAGACGTGGTGGTTCCCGGTTGTTGGACGCTTTCCGTACAAGGGTTTCTTTGATTTCGATGGGGCGCAGCAAACCGCCGAGTCCTTGCGCGCTGATGGCTTCGACGTGGTGGTAGGGCCATCCAGCGCGTTCAGCACGCTGGGCTGGTTCAATGACCCGCTGGTCAGCACGACGGTGAAGCAGGATTCCGTGACGCTCGTCAACACCGTGCTCCACGAACTGCTGCACAGCACTTTTTTCGCCAAGGGATCGGTCAGCTTCAACGAATCGTTCGCCTCATTCGTGGGCGGCCGTGGCGCCGAACATTTCTTCCGCGCCCGTGGCGACTCCGTGGCGCTCCAGCGCGCCCGCGCGGAATGGCACGATGACCGGCTGCTGGGCGCATTTTGGGAGCGCACCGCACGGGAACTCGATAGCGCGTTTGCCGCGTACCCCGACTCGGTCAGCACCACTGCTTCGGCGCAGCGCCTCGTGGCGCGTGATTCCATTTATGAGGCGGCCCGCCGGCGTCTTATCGACTCCGTCGGACCGCAGCTGCAGACCTATCCGGCCGGGTGGGTACAGCGCGTGCCGCTCAACAATGCGGTGCTGCTGGCACGGAGGGTGTACGCCGAACGCCTCGATCGCTTCGATTCGGTGTACACCGCGAATGACGGAAACCTGCCGCGCGCGATTCGCGAGGTGATCCGGATGCGTGAGGATTCGGTGCGCGTCGCAAAGGCCGAGGGCGATCGCGAGCAGTGAGTGTCACTTCTCCGGCAGCAGCACGAACCGTGCACGGTTCGTCTCGCTCAAGAACTGCTTCGCAGCGGCCGCCAACCCCTCGGCGGTCAGCCCCTGAATGCGCCCGACCTCGTCGCCGATCCCGGTGAGCGGATCGCCATACTCGACCCGCCCACGAATCGCGCTCAGCCAGTAGCCATTCTGCTTCCGCGCTACCTCCTGCTCGCGCCGCTGCTGTTCCCGCACCCGCTCCACTTCCACCGCACTGGGCGGCACGCGGCGCAGCGAGTCCAG
>JBDKIJ010000231.1:0-2750 GCA_039797155.1 Gemmatimonadota bacterium
GTTGGGCACGGATCTGCTCCAGCAGATAGGTCATGGCGGCTTCGAAGTCGGCCGGTTTCCTGAACGCGCGCCGATCGGCGAGCACGATGTTCCAATCAGGCTCGATGGCGAACGTGTCCACCTTGAGCTCCCGCAACTTGGCGCGCAGCCCCGGCATGACCGGGGCCAGCGAGACGCGACGTGGGGTCGGACTGGTGCCGGCCGGTGCGATCTCCGGGATGGTCCCCACGCCATGATCGCCGGTGAGCACCACCGTGATCGTCGAGGAATCACGCAGCTTGTACAGGGAGTCGAGGAACACGCCCACCGCGCGGTCCACCCGGAGCACCTGATCGTGCATCTCGCGTGAATCGGGACCGAAGTTGTGGCCGATCACGTCGGTGGCCGACAGCGACACCGCCAGCAGATCGGTGTGCGAACCCGCGCCGAGCTCGAGCGACTGCACGCCGTGCAACGCAAACGAGAGGACGAGGTCATCCATGAAGGGCGTAATGCGGATGTTCGCCCCGGCGTCCATGACGTCATCGGTCAGCACGTGCGGAAAGGTGACGCCGCGACCATTCATCTCCACCGGCACGCTGTCCCGCTCGGCATAGGCGCTGTCGGGGAGCAGCAGACTCCATGACTTCCCGGCGAAGCCCGCCACCATGTTCCGGTTGTTGAACGCCTCCACCCACGCCGGCAGCTCCTTGCGGTAGTAGCGGCTCGTGAGAAAGCGCCCGTCGATCGAATACCAGTACACGTCGCTCTTCGCGCGTCCCACCGGCAGAATGGCGCCGCGGTCCTTCATCGACACGGACAGTGTACGCGTCCGCGTGTTGGCCGCGGTCATCCAATCGACGAGCGTGGTGCCGCGGAATCGCGCCGGCGAGGCGCCGGGGCCGAAGCCGTTGGCCAGCAGCGGGGCCGCCTCGTCCTCGACCCCGATGGAATTCATCATGATCCCGGTCGACCGCGGAAAGCGTCCCGAGAGGAGTGTCGCGTGCCCGGGCGCGGTTTCCGTGATCGCGTGATCATGATGGGCGTCGGTGAAGTAGGCACCGCCGCGCGCCAACCGCGCGATCCCGCCCCGCAACTGCGCGCCGTAGCGCTCCACGTAATCACCGCGGAACTGATCGATCGTGAGCAGAACGATCAGCGTGGGCGACCCCTGTGCGACGGACATCGGCCGCGCCGGTATGGGGGCGCTGGCCGCATCGGTGGCGGCGGCGCCCGCGACACACGCAACCGTCAGGCCCAGGGAAAGTCCGAAGATGGAACGCCTCATGGTGCGAATGTATGGCGCGAATGACCGGGACGCACGATACTCGTCGAGCGTCGCAAGGACCGTTTTCCTGCACTACCCCTGAGCCGTGCTCTCGGCTCACGCCGCCTCCGTCTGGAGCGGTGCGCCTTGCGTTCACCCCGGAAACCCGCCCCATGAGCAGTTGGCGCAACACGCCCGCCACGCGGGTGATCATCCGGAGCCTCGTCTACTACGCGGTGCTGATCGGCGGCACCGCACTGGCCGTTCGCTGGTGGGCGCAAATGTTGCCCCCATCGCTCGAGGCACTCATGGGACTCGGCGCCGAAACAGCCCCGACCGCTACGTCGTTCAAGGATCTCGCCGACGGAGCGCCCGCCACCGGGCTCGACGAGGCCACGCTGGCGCTCACCGTTGGCGTGGCCATGGCTGCCGCGGCGCTGTTGTCCCTCCCCGTGGCGTGGATCTACCTGCTCACGCGCGCCAAACGCGGGTATCAGCAGTCGGTCGTGCAACTGCTGGTCGTGCTGCCCACGGTCGTGGCCGGCATCGTGCTGCTGGTGAAGTACTCGCTCGCGTTGGCCTTCTCGCTGGCCGGTATCGTGGCCGCGGTGCGGTTCCGCAATTCGCTCGACGATTCCAAGGATGCGGTGTACGTGTTCCTCGCCACGGCCATCGGTCTCTCGTCGGCGGTGAATCTGCCGGTGGCAGCAGTGTTGTCCATCAGCTTCAATGTGCTGGCGCTGGCACTGTGGTATACGGACTTCGGTCACGCCCCCGTGGAGCTCGACGGTCGGCTGGCCGAGCGGAAACTGCAGCGCGCCAAGCAGATGTCGCGTACCGGCACCTTCGTGGCCCGCATGGACGACGAGGTGCTGAAGAACATGACCACCGATCAGCTCGAAGGGTTGGCCGCGCGCGCGTGGCGCCGGGCGAAGGCGAACAACATGACGACCGACATGCCGGTGGTCGTGGAGGAACGGACGCTTCGTTTGTCCACGAGCGACGCTAACGCGCTGCGCCGCGTGCTGGAGCCGCGGCTTTCCGAGTTCACCAAGACGTGGCGCTTCGGCGGCATGCAGACCGCCGACGGCGTCACGATGCTCGAATACCGGGTGCAACTCCGCAAGAAGACCGGCCCCGAAGAGCTGCTCTCGCTCGTGCGGGCGGCCGGAGCCTCTCAACTCACCTCTGCCGAAATCGAGTGAGCGCGTCATGAAGCCAGCCGGATGGTTCCGCGCGGTCACCCTCGCGGTGATGGCCGTTTTCCTCGTGTCTCCCGACGACGCAGCGGCGCAGGAGAAGAAGGGCCGCAAGGACAAGACACCGCCGGGCGACGCGCCCAAAGCGCCCAAGAAGGCGCCGAACCCCCGCCTGTTCCGCAGCGAGCTGCCGTTCGATGTCACGCTCACGGTGAACCTCAAGCAGATCAAGAAGGACAAGCAAGCGGACGCGCCGTGGCGCACCGCGGTGATCAGCTACACCGACTCGGCGGGCAAAACGGTGC
>JBDKIJ010000232.1:0-5033 GCA_039797155.1 Gemmatimonadota bacterium
TCTGTCCGTGCTCGACGAGGTGCAGGAGCTGGCACACCGGTTGTTGGCTCGCCATCCCCGCATCGACGTGCTGGCCAACAATGCCGGAGCCATGTTCCTCGATCGGATGGACACGCGGGACGGGATTGAGCGCACCGTCGCCCTCAACCATCTGGGATATTTCGCCCTCACGCTGCAACTGCTCCCGGCACTGGCCACCGCGGGATCGGATGGACCGGCACGCGTGGTGTGCGTCTCGAGCCGTGCGCACGAGAACGCGC
This sequence comes from Gemmatimonadota bacterium, assembly GCA_039797155.1. GTDB lineage: Bacteria > Gemmatimonadota > Gemmatimonadetes > Gemmatimonadales > Gemmatimonadaceae > Gemmatimonas. The sequence goes on from JBDKIJ010000232.1 coordinate 261, forward strand.
GGGTGGCCATGGACGACCTGCAACTGGTGCACGGATACGGGGGCTGGCGGGCGTACTGCAACTCGAAGGTGTACAACCTCTGGTTCGCACGGGCGCTTGCGGCGCGTGTTGACTCATCGCGACTGCTCGTGCAGGCGATGCATCCCGGCGTCGTCCACACACGATTCGCGACCAACAACGGGGGGAAAGGGCGCCTGCTCCGTCGGCTGATGGACCTGGTGTCGATCACGCCGGAGGCGGGCGCAGACACCCTGGTCTGGCTGTCCCACGCAGCGGAAGCGCTCGCCTATCCGGGCGGGTATTGGGTCAAGCGGCGCCTTCGCACGCCGTCTCGCCTTGCACGCGACGCGCAGCGCGCGGAGCAGCTGTGGCATGAATCGGTGCGCCTGACCGGCCTCGACGCCGATACCTTGATCGCCACCGCCGGAGTTGCGCGTGCCATGGCGTGACCTGCCGCGACTGCTCGTCATTCTGTGGCGAGTGGTCCCACTCCTGGTGTCGTTCCTGCGCGATCATCGCCGAGGGATCTGGTGGGGAACCGCCACCCCTCGCACCGCGGCGTTTCATCAGCGTCGCGCGCGAGCCTTGGTGCATCACATTGCCGAGCTGGGTCCAGCGTTCGTCAAGCTGGCGCAGATCTTTGCAGCACGCGCCGACCTCATTCCGGAGCCATACCTCAGCGCGCTGGCCACCCTCACGGATCGGGTCCCGCCGGTGCCATGGCCCACATTGCGACAGGCCCTCGCGAGTGCATGGGAAGCCGATCCGGATACCGTGGTGCAGGCACTCGACCCCACGCCGCTGGCCGCCGGTTCGCTCGGCCAGGTGCATCGCGCGCAATACGAAGGGCGACCAGTCGTCGTGAAAGTCTTGCGACCCGGGGTGGAGGCAATCGTGACGCGTGACGTCCGGCTGGCGCGCGTCATCGTGTCCGCGATCTATCGTCGGTGGCCGCACGATCATGTGCTGGGATTCCGCGTGGTGCTGGATGAGTTCGCGGCGCACGTCGGTGAGGAGATGGATTTCGAGCGGGAAGCCATGCAGTGTCTCCGCATGCGCGAGCGCTTTGCCGATGAGCCCCGTTTGCGCATCCCCGACGTGGAGACCGCGCTGACGCGTCGTACCGTACTGGTCCTTGAATACCTCGAGGGGACCCGCATCGATCGGCTCGACGCGCGTATCGCGTCCGGGCGTGTATCGGCGCGTGCGCTGACCGAGATCCTTATCGAGACGTATGCGCGCATGATGCTGCGCGATGGCGTATTCCACGCGGATCCGCACCCCGGCAATCTGCTCGTGGACGATCAGGGTCGGCTGGTCCTGCTCGATTTCGGCATGGTCATCGACGTGCCCGTCGCAACCCGGAAGGCGCTCTTCGATACGATCATTGCCGCGATCCGGCGTGACGCCGCCGGTACGGCGCAGGGGTTCTTCGCGCTGGGGATGGTTGCCCCGGGGACACCATCCGAATCGATGCGCGAGTTGGTTGATACGTTGCTCGACATCGCGTATACGGAGACGTCCACGATCGAGCGTGCCCGCGTGTTGGCAGATCGCGTCATGCGCGAACTCTTCAACTGGCCGATCGTCCTGCCGGGTGAATTGGTGTACTTCGCCCGAACGGCTGCGCTGATCGAAGGGATCGGGGCGCGCTACGACCGAAATTTCAACAGCATCCGGGTGGCCTCACCGATCGTGCTTCGGCTCCGCCATGAACTGCTCGCGGCGTTGGTGGGGCACGCCGATGGTCCCCCCGATCGCCTCACGATGATGGCTGCAACAATCGGCGCGCTCGCCGGTGGGGCAGTCAGCGTGCTGCGTCGCGCGTGGCGTTCCGTCGCCTGATGTTCGTCGCCTGATGTCCGTTACGCGGTGCGCTACCGGCGCTGTGCCACTCCGATAGCGGACGCGCCCTACCAGATCCACTCGCGGAACAGATCGAAACCGAACTGCATACGCGGCAGGACCTCCGGCCCCAGACGTGTACAGGGCGACGCACCGGGATCCACGCCGATCTGCGCGGACCAGAGCGCGCTGAACCGATACTCGGCCGCCGCACCATACCACAGCGACGCGCCACGCGTCGTGGTCGCACCGGCAGTGCGACAGACCCCCGTGTTGAGACGCAGGAAAGTCCGATCTCCCAGCTGCTTCCCCGCCGAAATACTGAGATTGTCGAGGAGCGATAGCGCCGAAAGCTGACCGGCCGTCTGTCCACCGGCTGTGGTGACCTGCACCGTATTGAATACGGGCAGCAAACGCTGCAGGGCCCCTTCCATCGCCCCACCGACCGACGGCAGGAGGACCCCCGTCACGGCGCGTACCGTGCTCTGACTCTGTCCATCGAGCGCGAATGTGGGAGCCCCGAACAGCAACAGCGAAATGATTTCCGACTCGGGTGCGCTCGCATACAGCGGGTCGCGGCTGGACAACGACAACACGGGCCGATCGTAATTGCCACCGATGTGGACGCGGACCGGGATCTCGGATCCACCGGCCAGACGCACGACATTCGTGGCCGTGATATCGAGCGTAGGGGGAATTTCGGCCTGACCGAAAAAACGAACCCGCCCCGAATCGATGGCGAAGCTCCGCGTAACCACACCAAGATCGAGCCGATACTGGCCGCGCGTGGCAAGAATTTCGCCATCCAACGCCAGGCGATCGTCCCGCATTGTGATGGACAGCCCGCCGCCGAGTTTGACTTTCGATTCCGGCGTCTGCACCCACACCGCGTTGCCGAGATCCACCCGCGCGTTCTCCACGGCGACGTATCGCCCCAATTGGGCGAAGGATTCCGCGGCCGATTCCGCGACGGGGACTTCTTCGGCGCCAATCAGCGCGCGTGCGGCGGCCGACGAAAGATCCAGCGCGGTGCGCGCGCCGAGGGGATCGACCACGATATTTGCCGCCGGCACGGTCACCGTGCCCCGGACAACCGGCCGCTTGAGCGAGCCGGCCACACGCATGGCTCCAGAAATGTCGAGATCGGTGCCATCGCGCTGACGTGATGCCTCGAAGTTTTTCGCGGTGATGGCCATATCGATGGAAGCGGCCGTGCGCTGCGTCGCAGACTCCGAGGGAAGATGCAGCACTCCGTGGACGCCGACGGTATCGCCAGCCCCCCCACTGCGTATCGAGAGCGACAACAAGGAGATGGAATCGCCCTCTGCGCGTAACGACAATTGACCATCGCGCGGTTCGATACCCAACGTCTCAATGCGAGCACCGGCCCCTGTCACGGCCAGAACACCCGTTGCCCGTGGCGCATCGACAGTACCGCTGACATCGAATTGACCGGCGATCACGCCACGCGCCTGCGACAGCCCCTCGATCCGGAAAGGCAACGCATCGAGGCGGAGCGAATCCGCGCGCAGTTGTCCCCGGAGTGCCTCGTCGAGCAGACGAGCGCCCGTGGCATCGAACGACAAATCGACGGGAATTTCCGCGTCGAGCTGCAGGCGACCGCCCATCGAGTCGCGCACGGCGACTTGAGCGATTGCGCGACGGTCACGATAGGCGCCACTGGTTACGACGCGCGGCAACTGTACCGTGCGGGTGCCGAGCGAATCGGCGACCAGCGACCAGCGCCATGCGGGGGAAGCGCGAGTCCCACTCAACTCGGCTCGTCCACTGAGCACACCGGGCACCGGTGCCGCACCGGAGAGCAGTGAGGCAAACTCCCCAACCGGAACCCGTTCAAGCTCCACCACCGCACTTGCGGCGCCACGCTGCGGGAGTGTACCGGAGGCTCGAATGGCACCTCCCGCCTCGGATCGCAATGCGAACGGCGTCATGCGCCACCCCGTGGAATCCTCGATGACACGCCATGACTCGCTGGTCCGCCACGTCATGCCATCATAGGCCAAGCGCAGGGAGTCCACTGCGATGCGCCGATCACCAGCGGCGACCAGGTAGCCACCCCCAGCGTGCAGCGATGCGTCGGCATCCGTACGAATGGTGAGATCCACCTGTCCAGCCCGTGGCGTTGCCTCCGTGAGGCGCAGTGTGGTGGACTGCAGCGTCACCGCCCCGAGTCCGCGTACATCATCGGCGGTTATCGCCCCCGACACGGTGAGAGTGGAATCGCGTCGCAACTCGAGCGATCCCAGAAGTCGCCCCACCTGTTGTGCACCAACCCGCACCGCACGGGCGCCGAATGCGAGCGTGCCTTGGAGCGTATCGAGACTCCCATGCAGGTAGCCAGCCAGAGACGCGTCGCCGCGCAGCGAATCCGTGGCCATCTCACCAAGGGTGCGCGCCAGGGTCGTGTCAAGCGACGTGAACATCCGCCCCATGCGCGCGAGGTCGGCACGCACCGCCGCGAGCGAATCCATGTCCACGCGCAGCTGCATGGTGTCGACCCCTGAGCCGTGACGCGCAAGCGCCCCCCTCGCACTCACGTCGATCCCCGCCATGCGGAGCACGAGCGAGTCGATCACCAGACGGTCCTCACGCAGCGCACCGTCAGCACCCATGCGGAACCCCGGGCGATCCGAGGCTGGATCCTGCTCCGCATCGATATGCCCCGCCAGTCGGAGAGGATGTCCGCTGGCAGCACTGGCACCATCGGCTGCGATGCGGAACGCGCCTGAGATCGCGGTACGGGGTGAGACCGAATCACCGAGCCAGTCGCGCAGATCGACCGTCTGCAACGTGCCCGTGGCGTTGACGCTCCACGCCGTATCACCCACGCTGGCCGTGCCCATGGCATCGATACCACCACGCGCATCAGTTGCGACGCTGTCCCTCGTCATGGGACGAACGCCAACG
>JBDKIJ010000233.1:0-12360 GCA_039797155.1 Gemmatimonadota bacterium
AGGGGCATGACAACCCGGTCGGCATGAACCTGCTGACCAAGGTGCAGATGCCGAATCTCCCCACGCTCTATGGGGCGATGCTGGCTGGCGTCGCCTGTGTCATCATGGGGGCCGGTATCCCACGCGAGATCCCCGGCGCCCTCGACGCATTGGCCACCCACGACAAGGCGCAGCTCAAGTTTGATGTGGATGGGCTCGGCAAGGACGAGACCGAGTGGCTGACCTTCGATCCCGCCGATGTATGGCCGGACCGGCAGGTGCCGACCGAGCCACTGCTCCGTCCGGCATTCTTCCCGATCGTCTCGGCCGTGTCGCTGGCGATGACGCTGCAGCGGAAGTCGACGGGTCGGGTGGACGGCTTCATTGTCGAAGGACCCACCGCGGGCGGCCACAATGCCCCGCCGCGCGGCGAGATGAAGCTCGACGAGCTGGGGCAGCCGATCTACGGCGAACGCGATGTGGTCGACTTCGGCAAGATGAAGGAGCTGGGCTTGCCGTTCTGGATCGCCGGCGGCGTCGGTACACCGGAAGGGCTGTGCGAGTCGCTCGAGCAGGGCGCGGCTGGCATTCAGGTGGGCACCATGTTCGCCTTCTGCGATGAGTCGGGGCTCGCGCCGGAGATCAAGCGCGAAGTCATCGAAGGCACCGTCGATGGTACCGCGTGGGTGCGCACCGATCCGCGCGCCTCGCCCACCGGCTACCCGTTCAAGGTCGTGCAACTCGCCGGCCACGAGCAGGACTATCAGCGCCGTGAGCGCTGCTGCGACCTCGGCTATCTCCGCGAGGCGTATCGCATGGAGAACGGCCGCATCAACTACAAGTGCGCGGCCGAGCCCGTCGGGACGTGGACGGCGAAGGGATTCGATGAAGCAGAGACGGTGGGGCGGAAGTGCCTGTGCAATGGCCTGATGGCCGACATCGGCCTGCCGCAGCTCCGCGAGGACAACACGGTTGAACCGTCGCTGGTGACCAGCGGTGACGATATCCAGTCGATCGTGAAGCTAGCGAAGGATGGCCGCTACAGCGCAGGCGACGTACTGGAATGGTTGCAGTCCAATGTACCGGCGACGGTTGGGGTGGCGTGACGCTCGGCCGTCGCTGGCTTGCCGGGCTTCTCGTCGCGGCGAGCGCGGCGGGCTCTCCAGTACATGGGCAGGAAACGGCGGCCGTCTCTCGTGAAGAGACGGCCGTTCGTCGTCGTGCCCTCGCCGCCCGCATCGAGAATGGCGTCGTGCTCGCGTTCGGAGGCCGGGCCCTCGTGCACGATTTCACGACCTTCTATCAGTTGCCGGCATTCCGGTATCTCACCGAGCTCAACGAGCCGGATGCCGCCCTGGTGATGGTCGTGCGCGACAAGGTACCGCAAAGTACGCTGTACCTCACGCCGCTCGACGCCCGCACGGCGTTCTATTACGGACAGCGGGTCGACTCTGCACGCAGTGTCACCTCGCATGGCATGCCCGGGCGATCCGCCACGGCATTGGCGGGCGTGCTGGATTCGCTCGCGGCGACTGGGCTCCCCTTCTACCACATCCCGGATGTGGAGACGATGGACTTCGCGCGGAACGATACGTTGACGCGCGGTCAGGAAGCCGTGAAGGCGCTTGCCAGGAAATATCCACAGCTCGTGATCCGGAATGCGATGCCGCAGCTGCTGGCAGTGCGCGCGAAGAAGTCGCCCACTGAGCTGGCGCTGATTCGGAAGGCCGCCGAGGTCAGCAGCGAAGGGCATCGTGCCGCGATGCTGACCGCCAGTCCGCAATACGAATACGAGTTGCGTGCGGCATTGGAATACGAGTTCACCCGGCGTGGCGCAGAGCGGCCGGCCTACGGTTCGATCATTGGTGCCGGGATCAACGGCACGCAGTTGCACTACATGAAGGCGAGCGACCCGGTTGGCCCGAACGATCTGGTGGTCATGGACGCAGGCGCCGAGTACCGCGGCTATGCCGCGGATATTACGCGCACGATTCCCGTGAATGGTACGTTCTCGCCGGCTCAGCGCCGTCTGTATCAACTTGTGCGGGATGCACAGGACATCGCTGAGCGGATGTCAAAGCCCGGGATGAACGTGCGTGCGGCTACGGATTCGAGTGTGGCCGTGCGGACTCGTGGACTCGCGAAGCTGGGGCTGATCGAGAGTGAGGACGCGACCTTCGATCCGCCGTGGAAGGTGGATTGTGCGGTGTCCCCAGCGCAGTGCAAACAGGCGAATTTGTGGATGATCCACGGTATCACGCATGGGATCGGCCTTGCCGTGCATGACCCGATGCAGGGGACCGGTGCGAGTGCCGTCTTCATGGAAGGCGACGCCTTCACGATCGAGCCCGGGATCTACGTCAGCACGCGGGCGCTAGATGTGCTGCCGGATACGCCGAAGAATCGGGCGTTCATTGCCAAGGTGAAAGCGCGGGTACTGGAGTATCAGAACACCGGCGTCCGCATCGAGGATGATTACGTCATCACGGCCAAAGGTCTCGAGCGGATTTCCCTCGTCCCGCGCGAAATCGAGGAAATCGAGGCGCTGATGAAGCGCCGGCGGGCGATTCAGCCCTGATGGTTTCGGCTACCTGACTCTTGCCCGTAAGCCAAGATATTCATATATTTGCATATATTGAACCAACCTCAACTTATAGCCTGCCATGCCTACGTTCCGTTCCAAGCCCGTTGACGCTGTCATTGATGTCCGCTCGAAGGTCGAATTCTGGCTCGGCCATCTCGATGGCGCCCTGTGCGTCCCCGTCGATCAGCTCCCGGACGGCCTGGCCAAGCACCCACACATCACGCCGCAATCGAAGATTCTCGTCTACTGCGCCAGCGGCATGCGCTCGGCGTCCGCGGCGCAGATTCTCAAGGCGAGCGGCTTTGCCAACGTGGTCGACGGCGGCGGTATCGGGGATGCGCGCGCCGACTTCACCGCCTGAAACGTCGCTGAAGCGTCGCTGACGGCGTCGCCCGTCAGCGCTCCGGATACGCGAGGTAACGAGCGCGAACCTGCTGGAACGCGGTCAGCTCCTGCTGCCAGGCCGCCGCGATCTCTCGCGGCCCCTTCCCGGCCTGCAGCATCTGCTTGAGTCGCGGCGTCGCCACAAGCCGATCCAGCACGGCGTCATTCCACAACAGGCGATCGGCATGCAAGGTGTGGACGGCCCACAACAGCGCGACGCCAGTCAGATAGGGCGCAAAACGGTCACGATCGGTAACGCGAAGTCGGACGCCACGGAGACGTTCGCCCGCTAGTTCCGGCGGACGCCCATGAAAGGGTTGCTGCACCGGCGTGAACTCGACCGCCTCAAAGGCGACGCCCGGCAACGCGAGGGCGCGGAGCATGGTCACGGCACGATGATGATCGAGCCATGCCGCACCAATCTGCTCGAAAGGCGCATCCGTCCCCCGCCCTTCGCTGACATTGACGGCCTCGAAGAGACACGTCCCGACGTAGGCCAGCAACGAGGACAACGACAGCAGGTTGGGCGACGGCTTCCGCCACACGAGGCCCGTTTCGTCGTACCACATGTTGCGTGTCCATCCGACCATCGGCACGACGCTGAGCGCAACGGTGCGCCCGCCGCGCAGCATCCGCTCGTCATTATACAAACGGGCCAGCTCACCCATGGTCATCCCGTGCACGACGGGAACACGCGCATAGGATCCGAATCGAAAGAGCGCAGAGGAGTCGGTGACGAAGCCCTCCACCGTGCGCCCAGAGATCGGATTGGGTCGATCCAGCACTACGACGGCAATCCCCTGTTCGGCAGCGGCTTCCATGACGAAACCGAGGATGTTGATATGCTCGTAGAAGCGAGCGCCGACCTCCTGAATGTCGAACACGATGACGTCGACACCAGCAAGCGACTCCGCAGAGGGCTTATGGTGCTCGCCGTAAAGATTGTATTTCGTGAGGCCAGTCGTCCGATCCATCGCCACCTCGCCGTCGCGTGCGACCGCGTAGTCATTGGAGCGGATGTCGTACTCCATCCCGAACAGGACTGTCAGCCTGGCGTCCGGATATCGAAACAGCGCATCCACGAGATGGGTCCCATCGGCCAGCCGCGCACTATGGTTCGCCACGAGGGCGATCCGCTTTCCGCGAATCAGATGCGCATACTCGGTCAGCAGGCGATCAGCGCCGACGGTAATGGCGGTCGTGGTCTGTGGCGTCGGGCCCGAACCGACCACGGTCGCGCCAGCCCCGAATCGCTGCGCGGATACGGCTATCGGCATGACCGCAATCAGGGCCGTCATGAAGGCGATGCACATCCTGACCATATATTGAACGCTCGATTGGAGAACCACGGCTGCCAACAGGGTGAACCCACACCAGTGACGCCATGAGTACCCGAATTTGCGCCAAGTTGCGACGGTTGGCGACCACGCGACCATTGATGCTCGTGCTGGCGACTGGGGTGTTGAGCAGCCATAGCGACACCTTTGGCCCCGGACAGCGCGTGCTGCTCGACGCGCACAATGCCTATCCGGAGCGTGGGCAGTGGTCCGATCGCCTGGAACGGGCACTCGCCACCAGCACACCCCTCGCCATCGAGCAGGACCTGTATTGGGGATGCGACGCCGAGCACCGGTGTGCGCCGGTCGTCGCCCATGACGACAATGCGCTCGACGGTGCGCCAACGCTGACGTCGCACTTCTTTGATGCGGTCCGTCCACGCATGGAGAAGGCCCTCCGTGAGAACCGTCGTGACCAATGGCCACTCATCGTCCTCAACCTCGACTTCAAACAGGACACCGCCCCGCTGCTCGATAGCGTCTGGACCATCCTCGCTCAGCACCAGCGCTGGCTAACCGTCGCGCCTCGCACGGCAAATCCCTCGATCGTCGAGCCACTCTCTGTGGGCCCCATGCTGGTGCTGACGGGATCCTCGTCTGCACAACGCGCCCGTTTCCACGATGCCCTCGCCGTTGGCGAGCCGCTGCTCGCGTTCGGTGCCATGACCCCAGTGCGCGTGCCGGGGCGCTCCCGATCATCACGCGCTCGCACGTCGATACGCATGCGCGCGGAGGAGCACATCCCACGTGCGGCCGACAACTACGCCCGGTGGGTCAACTTCCCGTGGAGTGTGATGGAACAGGGTGGACAGGCCAAGGCCGACCGATGGACGCCGACCGATGATGCACGGCTCCGTTCCTTTGCGGCACGTGCCCACGAACTCGGATACTGGATCCGTTTCTATACGCTCGACGGGTTTTCGGACACCGAGAACCGCGGCTGGACGGTGAGCTACAACTTCGGCTCGCTCGGGGCCGCCCGTATTCGATGGCGCGCGGCACGCTCAGCGGGCGTGGACTTCATCGCAACCGATCAATACGAAGCCTTCGCGGCCGACCGATAGCCTCAGTGACAGCGGCCGATGGCTGCCAGCGGAACACGTACGAATGTGATGGCCTCGTAGTCGCCACGCTCGAAGAGCACGCCGATCTGCCCATCTCCAAGATCCGTGATGGTCGAATACGCGGCCGGCCCTTCGAGCAAGACGCGTTCATGCGGCCAGGTGCGCCCCTGATCGCATGACAGGCGCAACGTCAGACGACGTCGGGTCGCGCGATCCGCGGTATTGCTGAACACAAGCACGGACTGGGAGCCAATTCGCATGGACACGATCGCCCCATTGTTGGCGGGATCGATCAGCGTCGAGTCAACACGCATCGGACCATACGTCAGGCCGCCGTCCTGCGACTCAGCCACCAGTCTGAATGGACGCGCTCGGGAATTGAGCAGCATGCGCCCATCGGCAAGTTCGACGGTCTTATTCTCGTCCGTGCCCGGACCCACCAGCGCACCCATGCGCCACGTGTTGCCATGATCATCGCTGACGAGACTGGCAGCGTAGTTCGCCTTCTCCTGACGGATCACGAACTGCTGGATCAGGCGGCCCGCGTACCGCCCGCGCTGCAGTTGAATCCCCTCGCCACTGGCGGCGAAGATTCCACCCCAGCGGCTATCCTTGATCATCGACGTCAGGCGACGATGCTGCCACGTCCGCCCATCGTCATCAGACCAGCTGACATCGGCGTGCAGGACGTTGGGATCATCGTCGCGATTGCCCGGAGCGCCGCCGAAAAAGCCCTGTGTCACCGATGCCGCGTGGAACAGGAAGATCCGTCCGGTCTGCCGATCAACAAGCAGACTCGGATCACCAAACCCGAGCGGCGCCGTATCCTGACGCACCACAACCTGCGGCCCCCATGTGCGTCCGCCATCCTCACTGCGCCGCAGCACGATCCGGATATGGCTCGGGACATCCGCCATGGTCGGTCGTGCATCGTACGCCGCGAGGAGGGTTCCACGAACCGTTCGTGTGAGTGCGGGAATGCGATACACCGGTGCGCCGTCGCCGCGCGTGGCCAGATCGACGAATGACAACGGTGGGTTGGGGTTCGGAACAGGAAGCTGTGCGCTCACCTGCTGACGCCACGCGGTCAGCGCGGCCTCGAGTCGACGAACCTCACGAGGACGCGATGCCGCGAGGTCCTGCTGCTCGCGTGGATCCCGTGCCAGATCATACAACTCGGAGTGTCCCGTCTCATACCAATGCACCAGCTTGAGATTCCCCAGCCGGACGGCCGAACTGGGCATGCTCCCCGATCCGTGATAGTGCGGGAAGTGCCAGGCGAGGAGCGTCGGTGCCATGCGCTGTCCACGCAAAACCGGTGCAACGCTTCGTCCATCAAGGGGCCGCGTCCAACGGGGACGAAGCCCCGCCAACTCCGCGATGGTCGGAAGCAGATCCGTGCTGGTGGTCGGGAGATCGATACGCTGACCAGCCGATAGCCGTCCCGGCCAGCTGATGATCAGGGGGGCCCGAATGCCGCCTTCGTACAGCCAGCCCTTTCCGGCACGGAGTGGCGCGTTGGATGTCGGCGCATTGGCGGCGCGCTGCAGCAACGTGCTGAGGCCACCGTTATCGGACAGGAACACGACGATCGTGCGGCGAGCGATCGCCAACGAATCCAGCGTCCGCACGATGCGACGGACACTTTCGTCACTCGAACGCACCATCGCGGCATAGATCGGATGATCCTGCCGCAACTTGGTCGTCGCCGCATGTTCCGCATGGAAGTGTGACGGATCTGCCGGACCAAGGGCCGCCGCCTTGATCCGATACGGCGCAACGAGCGAGTCCGGCGCCTGAATCGGCGTATGCACCGCATAGTGGGATAACACCAGCAGGAACGGCTGGTTGCGGGACGCCTGCAGGAACGTGATAGCGCGATCGGTCAGTCGATCGGTGAGGTAACTCCCCGCAGAATCCCCCTCGAGATCCGGCACGTTGGTGATCGGCCAAGACGCGCGGGCGTACGGCGCGAAGAAGGATCCCGGCTCCCCAGCATGATTGACGGCGAAGGTGGTACCGAATCCCTGCGAAGCCGGGAGGTGTGCCCCATCGCCAAGATGCCATTTACCGATGTACGCCGTGGCGTAGCCGGCATCGCGGAACACCTCACCAATCGTCTGCTCACTGTCGGACAGTGCCATGCGATTTGCGGGAGGGAGCAGCGCCCCGGCATCACTCCCGCCGATCCAGTCCGTGATCTGCAATCGCGCGGGCGCGCGCCCCGTCATCAGACTGGCCCGCGTAGGCGAACAGACCGGGCTCGCCGTATAGAACTGGGTGAATCGGGCGCCGCGGTTCGCCAAGGCGTCAATCGCCGGTGTGTCGTAGAATCGGCTGCCATTGACCCCAAGGTCCATGAAGCCCATGTCGTCCATGACGATCAGCACCACATTGGGACGCTCGGCACGGCCCTGTGCGGGCGAGGGCTGTGCATCAAGGCCGGTCAGGCCGATGGTACTCGCTGCGAAAGCGGCAAGTACCCGCGCGCTCCTACGGCGCACGACGGCGCGCCGTGATCAGGACACCGATATCGTCGTTGCGTGGATTGATGAAATCGATCCGCACGCGCCCGTCCGACACCGTCGTCACCACACCCGGCACCGTACTGTTGGTCAGCATCCACCCGCGCGGGAGCACCACAGCGTTGGCCGGACGGCCGAATCCACGATCCCACACGAGCTCGCCATTCACTTCACGGTAGCGTGCGGGATCGGTGTAGGTCTCGCTCATCCGAAGCCGGACCGACCCGCCCTGGGGTACGGCAGGGAAGCGAAACACCACCACTTCCGTCGTCGGCTGTACATCCGCAACGGCCAGCTTGGCCCGCGTGATGGCGGGACCGCGCACAACCTCCGTCCGCAACGGCTCTCCGGTATCGAGATTCACGCCGGACGGTTCGCTGACCGTGCTCCCCGCGCGGACGACATTGAGATAGTGGTCGGTGCCGACCCGGTCTTCGGTATAGTCATGGTACAGATCGAATGCATGCGTCGACGGTTCACGCAGCGCATAGACGATCTCGCGCGTCTGCGCCGCCCGCTCCACCAGGCGCGGACGAACACTGGTAGCGCCAGAGGTCATGCCGCTCATGCGACGGGCGCGCAGCTTCAGCGGTGCCTCCGCTGGTGTCGCGTTCCAAAAGCTGATCAGAATCCGGCCATCGGTCTCCTGCAGCACCTGCGAAGGATAATTGCAGGCGATCAACTCCCATCCCTGCGGCAGGACGACGGCATTGCGCTTGATGCCGAGGGGCCGTTCAAAAACGAGCTCCTCGCCATCGAGGTGATAGCTGGCCCGGTCTTCATACGTCTTGTCGATCCGGATCCGCCCTTCTCCGCCATTGCCCGGAACGGGGCGAGCCAGTTGGACCCGGAGATACTGCTGCGTCGAGTCGCTGACACGGACGCCACCGGCCCGTGCGGCCTCCGCATTCACAATGTCGAACGCCAACTGCTGACCGGTGGCCAGATCATGCACCCGTTCATCGGTCGCAATGCTTCCCTGGCGAATCGGGTTGAAGTACGCGGTCGCCCCAGGCGTCGTCGCTGACACGTCGTAGAGAATCCGGAATTTGCCGCTCTCCGGCGCCAGCAGTTCATACCGCGTGTACGCATCGGCATCAGTCTGACGCGGCGGCTGTGCCATCGCACGGATCGGCATGCCAGATACCACCGCAATCGTCAACGTGACCAGAGCGATACGTGGCATGCCCCATCGACGCGCCGTCATCATGCGATCAGCCCCCCGTCCCGAACTGTCTGGTGTACTTCACGAAGAGACTGCGCGATTGCGGACGCTCCCACCGGAAGAAGCCGGTGGCATCACGGCCATCATTGAGCACCACGAACAGCCCCGTTCCCGCCGTGTTCAGCCAGCCGAACCGCACATTGGCTGACCAGATAGCCTGCTGGTTGTTGTACTGCGTGAGCGTCTGGACGAAGATGCGTGGCGTAAAGAAATAGTTGAGCCGCACCGCCTGCAGCGTCCGCTTGAAATTGCCCTGCGGGAGCCGGACATCGTTGTGGTCGAGCGTGAGGGAGCCCGAGAAGGTGGCGCCACGACGAACCGTCAGCGTGCCATTGCCGCCATACCGCGTACCGGTCCAGAAGTCGCCCAGATCGAGGCGCCCAGTCGCCGTGACGTTCTCGCTCGGATCGGTCGTGTAATCGAAGCCGAGGGTCCCCCACTGATATTCGCCGGCTGGAATTACCACCCCAGGCGAGATCTCGAACGGGACCCGCAACCCTTCCTGCGAGATATTCCACTCGGGACCGAACTTCGTGCTGTTGGCGAACTCGATTTCCGTCAGATCGAGATGCCAGTACCCCGTCTGCTTGAAGCCATCCTCGATGTCGTAAAAGCCGCGATACGAAACGTGCGGGTTCCACTGACGGAACCACGCCCACTCCGGCTTGCGAATGAGACGCATCGCCGTGGCATCGACAGCGCGGTACCCCGCCGGACGGCTCATGAAGCCGACTTCGGGATTGAAGTCCTCGCCGATCTGGGCGACGCGGGCATTGGCATTGAACACGTTGGTCTGATACGCCACCCGCGCACTGTAGGCGAGATCATCACCCGTGCGACCGGGCGTGGTGGTCTTGGCGGCCCACAGATCGCTGGTCCATGCCTGACCGATGCCGATGCGACTATCCAGCGCATAGGTCCGATTCACATCGCCACCATCTTTCATCGACAACCGCTGCACCGCCATCGCCCCGATCCGCGAGCGCGACGAGATCTCTCGGATCGCGCGAGCAACAGAATACGACTGCCCAGTCGATGTGGCATCCGGGGCATCGGTCATCATCTGCAGGAGCCCAACGGTCGTGCTCCCCACGCGACCCGAGAGGCGCCCACCACCGAGAATGGGCTGCGGCGCGCCGTTCTCGCTGATGCCGATACGTCGGGTGAAGAAGAGATCGACGGCCTGTGGAGTGCCCGCAGAGAACACGCCGGCATTCTCGAGGAAGAAGGGGCGCTTTTCGGGGAAGAAGATCGGGAAGCGCGTCAGGTTGACGCGCTGATCATCCACTTCGACCTGTGCAAAATCGGTGTTGACCGTCAGATCGAGCGTCAGCGACGGCGTGACGCCGTACTTGATCTCGCCACCGATTTCGCTTGGCGTGGTCGCCGAACGAATCCCCTTGGACCAGCGCTCCTGCGACGACGACAATACGTACGGCGTGAAGGTGCGAATGCGGCGCACGGGTGGGTTGATCCCGGTCAGTTCGCCCGCCAGCGAGAGCCGATAGAGGTTGAACTGGCGGGGGATGAAGGCCCAGAACAGTTCTTCGTTCTTGCGGCGGATATTCCGCGTGACATTAAGCCCCCACGTCTGATCGCCGTCGCCGCTCTGGTAGCGAATCGTCGAAAATGGGATGCGGAACTCGGCGGTCCACCCCAGCGAGTCGATCGTGGTAACCACCGTCCAGCTGGCGTCCCAATTCACGTTGAAGCCACCAAGCGCGCCGGCCTGCATGCGGTTCTGTCCAGGGACCATCGATCCGCCCCCTTCCCCTTCGCGGATCACCTGGCCGTCGTACTCGACACCAGCCGGCGTGGTCGCAAAGACAAAGCCGTTCTGGCGATCGTGATAGGTGTCGAAAATGAGGGCGACATGATCGCTGTTCTGCAGCGTGACATCGCGGATTTTTTCGCCGGGCACAATCAGCTGAGGCTCGCGATCGAACATCCGCGCGCCCACGTAGAGATACTGCCCGTCGGTCGCGATGCGGATCTCGGTGCGCTCGGAGGCCGGTACCCCCTCATTGAGCTCCCGCTGCACGAAGTCCGTGATCGGGGTTCCCTGACGCCAGACCGTATCATCGAGCTTGCCATCGATGACGGGCGCGCTCGTGGTGCGAATCGCCTGCAGCTTCGGGCGCGGACGAGCGCGCGCCGCACGGGCGAACGAATCGGCAACCGCCGCATCCAGCTTCATACCGGTCCCGGCCAGCGGCGGCGACGTTTGCGCTGAGGCGATACCGGCTGCAGCGCACATGGCGCCAGCCATGGCCAGCGAGCGGACGATGAAACGGGACGGCACAGTCATGAGAAACGCGCGGAGGGGGAAAAGATTGGGACCAACCTGTCAATTTACAGTCAATTTTGACGCTTGGGACCCAAAAGCGGTCCATGTCCGGCCTTCCCCGTCCACCTGGTCGCCGTAGCCCGATGCAGCGAAGGGTGGAAAAGGCGCCGTTCGTTAAATTGAGCGAATGCCCACCACCATTACCCAAGCCGATTTCATCCAGTCCATCGCGGACGCACTCCAGCACATCTCGTACTACCATCCGCTGGACTACATCCACGCCCTGGCGGATGCCTACGAGAGAGAACAGTCCCCCGCCGCCAAGGACGCCATCGCCCAAATCCTGACGAACTCGCGCATGTGCGCGGAGGGGCAACGCCCGATTTGTCAGGACACGGGCAGCGTCGTCGTCTTCGTGAAGGTCGGCATGAATGTCCGCTGGGACGCCAGCATGTCACTCCAGGAGATGGTCGATGAAGGGGTGCGCCGTGCGTATCTCCTCCCGGACAATATTCTGCGGGCGTCGATCGTCGCCGACCCGGCCTTCTCCCGCAAGAACACGCGCGACAACACGCCGGCCGTCCTGCACGTCGAGATGGTCCCGGGCGATCACGTCGAAGTGAAGCTGGGTGCCAAGGGGGGCGGCTCGGAAAACAAGTCGAAGTTCGCCATGCTCAACCCGAGCGACTCCATCGTGGACTGGGTGCTCAAGACAGTGCCGCTCATGGGCGCCGGGTGGTGCCCGCCAGGCATGCTGGGTATCGGCATCGGCGGCAGCGCGGAAAAGGCGATGCTCATGGCGAAAGAATCGCTCATGGAGCACATCGACATGGCGCAGCTCAAGGAGCGCGGCCCGCAGAACAAGATCGAGGAGCTCCGCATCGAGCTGCACGACAAGATCAACGCCCTCGGCATCGGAGCGCAGGGGCTTGGTGGTCTCTCCACCGTGCTCGATGTGAAGATTTGGGACTACCC
>JBDKIJ010000234.1:0-6761 GCA_039797155.1 Gemmatimonadota bacterium
CCAATACACAGCGGACTGCACCACGATCATTCGCAGGGAATCGATTCCCGATCCCGATCATGTCCATCGAGTTCACCGCATGTTCTGACACACGTGTCGTCACCACAACGCGCAAAAAAAATCGCCGCGCCGGATATCCGACGCGGCGATGACCCTGCCGACATACCTCAGGGACGGGCCGGCCCCATGATGTTCTTCGAGAACAGGGCGATGATAATCGCGATCAACGCGATCTGTCCGATGGGCCCGATCGCCAGGATGACCTGGAAGATCCCCGAGATGAGCATCAGGGGGAGCTTGATGATGGGCAGCAGCCAGTCGGCGTTGGCAGGATGATCGAAAAACGGCATCGGCGAGGCCTCAAAAGGGTTCAGCCAATAACCTTAGTGACCCCGATCGCGCTCCGCGAGGGCATCCCGGGCGATTACCCCGAAATCGTCCGCGCCGTGCCCCTGCGCGATCACCTCGTCCATCCGAGCGGCGAGTGACGGCAGCATGGCCAAAGGACGGGCGCCGGCCGCCTCCATCATCAGCCGGATGTCCTTGCGCGCCATCACCAGCTCGAAGCTCGCCGAAAAATCGCCCTGACTCATTTTCAGCCCGCGATTCCGGACGACGTTCGCTGGGTTGAAGGCGTCGAGCAGCTGGAGCGCGTCGGTGGCGGGGACTTCACAGCCCGCGCCAATCGTGAGAACGTCCGCGATCAAGCCACCGAGACCGATGAGGAACGCATTGCCCATCAGCTTGTAGGCGGCGGCGAGATCCGAACGTTCCCCAAGGTATCGCACCGTTTCCGCTTGGCTGGCCAAGGCGCGCTCGACCCGGGCATAGGCGTCGGCCGGACCGGACACGTAGATGCTCCCCTGCCCCTTCCGCGCTGCCGCCGGACCGATGAACACCGGCGCATGCAGGTAGGCGATGCCGTCCGCGGCCAAGCGCTCTGCTCGCGCAGCCGTGAGTGCCGGCTGCGTCGTCGAGTGGTCGATCACGACCGCCCCCGCCTCGAGCCCCGGGCGGAGTGCGGCAACGATCTCGTCCACCACGGCGTCGTCCTTGAGCACGAGATGGACACGTTCCGCGCCCCGCACGGCGTCCGCCGGCGTGTGGGCCACCTGGGCACCAAACGCGGCTAACGCCTCAGCCTTTTCCCGCGACCGATTCCAGACGGTGACGCGGTCACCACGACCAAGGGCCGCTTCGACAAACCCGCTGCCGAGGAGCCCAGTCCCGAGATATGCGATGGTTGCCATGCCGGATATTAGTGGGCGGACGCGGTGCGGACATCGCCAGCGCACCGACCACTGTTCCTTGCCCGTGCCCTCCCCAACCGGTTACCTTCAGGATTCCAGTCGGTTTGCAGGCCCCTTACTGGGGTCGGCGGCTGACGGACGGTTCGCCGCAGGCACTCAGGTGCCCTTTCAGGCACCGCTTTGCGCGCGTAGCTCAGTTGGATAGAGCGTCGGCCTCCGGAGCCGAAGGTCGCAGGTTCGAGTCCTGCCGCGCGCGTGGCTTCGGCCGCGCGCTTCCCCCCCGACGTTCCGCGCTGCGGAGCGTCTCCCTGGTGGTGACCCCCAGCCGTACCCAGTGCGCAGCACTTTTGATTCCTTGCCCGTCGCCTACCCCGACGAACGCATTCGCCTCGAGCGGAGCAACGGGGACGTCGCCACCCGCATCTGCGACATCATCGCCCCGCTGGGCAAGGGGCAACGCGCCCTCATCGTGGCACCGCCCAAGGGCGGCAAGACGATCCTCCTGCAGCAGATCGCGAACGCGATCGCGGAGAATCATCCGGAAATCACGCTGATCATCCTACTGATCGATGAGCGGCCGGAAGAAGTCACCGACATGCAGCTCAGTTGCCCGACCGCCGAGGTGGTCTGCTCGACGTTCGACGAGAAGGCCGCTCGGCATGTGCAGGTGGCCGACCAGGTGATCGCCAAGGCGCGGCGGCTCGTCGAAGAGGGGAAAGATGTCGTCATCCTGCTCGATTCGATCACCCGGCTGGCGCGCGCCCACAACGCGGTGGCGCCACAGGGCGGACGATTAATGTCGGGCGGCATGGAAGCCGGCGCCATGCAGAAGCCGAAGGCCTTTTTCGGATCGGCGCGCAATATTGCGGGAGGCGGTTCGCTGACGATCGTCGCCACGGCGCTCATCGAAACGAATTCGCGCATGGACGATTTGATTTTCGAGGAGTTCAAGGGCACCGGCAACATGGAGCTCGTCCTCGATCGCAAGCTCGCCGAACAGCGCATCTTCCCCGCGATCGACATCAACAAGTCGGGGACGCGGCGCGAAGAGCTGCTGCTGACGCCGTTCGAGCAGCAGCGCGTGTTTCTGTTGCGCACGTTCCTCGCCAATATGCCGTCGGATGAAGCCATGCAGTTCCTCATCAAGCGCATGGAACGCGCGTCGAGCAACCGCACGTTCTTCGAGCAGATGACGGAAGCATGAGGCGCACGCTGTGACGACGGGACGGCTCTTGGCCGTGGACTGGGGCGATAAGCGCATCGGCCTGGCCGCGAGTGATGAGCTCGGGATACTGGCGTCGCCGCTCGGCATCGTCACGCGACGCGCCGGCAAACGCCCACCCATTGCCGAGCTGGTGCGTCACGCCGACGCCGTGAACGCCGCCGCCATCATTGTCGGTCTGCCGCTCGATCCCTCTGGTGGAGAGACGGACCGCACGCGCGAGATTCGCGAGGTGGCTGCCAAGCTGGCCGCGCGTCAGCCGCGACCGGTACGTCTGGTGGATGAACGCTTCACGACCGCCCTGGTCCTCCGGTCCGTGCGTGATCAAGGCGGTTCGACGCGCGGTCGCAAGGGCGATGTCGATGCCATGGCCGCGTGCGTCCTGCTCGAGAATGTGCTGCGCGCCACGGCGCAGGGCGTTACGCTGGGCGAGCCGGTGCTCCCCGCGGCGTCTGATCCGGTCGACGTCGCGATGCCCACGGCAGTGAACGACTGAGCGCGACAGCCATGGCTCGCCGCCGCCGTTCGCCGCTGTCCACCGTGCGCCGCGTGGCCCTGCTGATCGCGGGGATCGTCGCGGTGCACAGCTGCCGTGACATTCGCGGACACGCTGACGCGAGCGCCCCGCCGGCGCGCGTGGTGATCCCGCGCGGCGCAAGCATGCGGGCAGCAGCGGACTCGCTGGCGGCGCACGATGTCATCGGCTCTACGCGTCTCTTCCGTTGGTATACCGCACTCCGTGGTCACGAGCGAGCCATCAAGCCCGGCACCTATCAGTTGCCCGAGCATGCGGGCTATGCCACCGTCCTGGACGCTCTGGTGACGGGACGCGGCCTCATGCGGACCGTCGTGATTCCGGAAGGCTTCGACCTGCGCGACATCTCGCCCTTGCTGGCAAAGACGCTGGACGTACCAGAAGACTCCGTGCGTGCGGCTGTCACCGACAGTGCGTGGCGCCATCGCCTCGACATTCCAGCGGGTTCGCTCGAGGGGTACCTCTTTCCGGCCACCTACGCCTTCGCCGACGGCACCAGTGCGCGGGACGCGGTCGCCGCCATGATCGAGCGCTTCGAGTCGGTGTGGCGCCCTGCATGGGATGCACGGCTGCAGGCGATGGCGATCAGCCGCCATGACGCGATGACCATGGCGAGCATCGTCGAGAAGGAAGCGCGCAAGCCCGAGGAGCGTCCGCTGATTGCCGCGGTGTACTGGAATCGCGTGAAGAAGGGGATGCGCCTGCAGGCCGACCCAACCGTGCAGTACGCGCTACCGCGACATGTCGGCCGCGTGCTGTACAAGGACCTCGAAATCGAGTCCGCATACAACACGTATCGCAACGCGGGGCTGCCGCCGGGGCCGATCGCCTCGCCGGGTGAAGCGGCCATCGAGGCGGCGCTGACCCCCGCGCCCGTACCGTACCTGTTCTTTGTGGCGCGTCCGGATGGTGGGCATGAGTTCCGGACGACGTTCGGCGAGCACACGCAGGCGATTGCGACGATCAAGGCGGCCGCACGGCGCGCCGCACGACGCGCCGGACGCGAGAAGGCGTCGACGAGTCGGTGAGTACTACGCCCCGCATTTCCCTCCTCGTCTCGACCTACAACTGGCCACAGGCGCTGGCCTGTGTGCTGGAAGCCATCCGGCATCAGACGCAGCATCCGCTCGAAGTGATCGTGGCTGATGATGGGTCCGGCGACGACACGCGCACCCTGATCGCGCAGCAGGCCCGGACGTTTCCGGTGCCGCTCCATCATGTCTGGCACCCGGATGCGGGGTTTCGGGCCGCGGCGATCCGCAATCGCGGGATCGCACAGGCGCAGGGTGAGTACATCGTCCAGATCGATGGCGACATCCTGCTGCATCCGGCGGCGCTGGCCGCACACGCGCGCTTCGCGCAGCGCGGCAGCTTTGTGCAGGGATCCCGCGCCCTATTGAGTGCCGAACGGACCCAATCGCTTCTGGCGGGCGAGGCGGCCGAAGTGGGGCGCCGCGTCGCGACGCTCGGTCCGTGGAGTCGCGGCGTGCACGGTATGCTTAACGCATGGTATGCGCCCGCGCTGTCGCAATGGGTGCGTGGTTCCCGCGATACCGTGCACCGCATTCGTGGCTGCCACATCGCCTTCTGGCGTGACGATATCCTGCGCGTGAACGGCTACGACGAGTCGTACGAAGGGTGGGGCCGGGAGGATAGCGATCTCACACTCCGCCTCGGCCACGCGGGCCTCATGCGACGCAACCTGAAATTTTCGGCCGTGGCCTTTCATTTGTGGCACCCGGCCGCGGCGCGTGATGCGCTCGACCGCAACACCCACGCACTCGAGACCGCACGACTCGAGCAGCGGGTGCGCGCGCGGTGCGGCATCGCGGAGCATGCGGTGCACATCGCGCACGCCGCACCGTCTTCCTTGTCCCAATCCGATGCGCCCTGATCGCCGCCGCCATCGTCCCGCCCGTTCGGGTGCCCCGCATCCTATGCAGACCGTCGGAGGAGAGATCGCCATCGTCTCGCGACGCGGCGCGCAGCGACTCCGCCGTGGACATCCGTGGGTCTTCCGTTCGGATGTCGAACGGCTGCCGGATGTTCCGGCAAGGATCGTACGCGTCGAGGAATCGAACGGCGCGCCGTTGGGCTTCGCGTTGTGGAGTCCGCGATCGGAGATTTCCCTTCGTCGTCTCGAGGCGGATCCATCGCGTGAGCCGGACGCGTCGTGGTGGCATGCTGCGCTCAAGACCGCGATCGATCGTCGCACCTCGTTGCAGCATGACGCGAATGCCTATCGGCTGGTGCATGGCGAGGGGGACGGCTTGCCATCGCTCGTGGTGGACCGATACGGCGACTACCTCGTCGTCCAGTTGCTGTCGGCTGGCGTGGATGTCTGGACGGACGTCATCGTCGCGGCCTTATGCGAGCTGACCGGGTGCCGCGGGATCCTCGCGCGCAATGATCCGGCGGCGCGTGAACGCGAGGGGCTCGTGCGCGAAGTCCGGCTGCTGTATGGCGAAGTGCCGCAAACGGTAGAAGTCGAGGAACATGGGGTCCGGTATCTCGCGGCGCCGTGGGAGGGACAGAAGACCGGGGCGTTTCTCGATCAGCGGGAGAATCGCGTCCTGATCGGCTCGCTGGCCTGCGGACAGGCGCTCGACTGCTTCGCCTATCACGGTTCCTTCGCCCTCCATCTGGCGAGACGCGCCGATCAGGTGACAGCGCTGGATGTATCGGGGGCGGCGCTCGCGCGCGTCGCGGAGCACGCGGCGAGCAACGGCTTGACCAACATCGTGCCTGTGGAGGCGGATGCGTTCGAGCAGTTGCGCGTGTGGTACCGCGAAGGGCGTCGCTTCGACACGATCGTGGTGGATCCGCCGGCCTTCGCGAAGTCGCGTGGCGCACTCGATGGTGCGTTGCGCGGCTACAAGGACATCAATCTGCAGGCCATGAAGCTGCTCGCGCCTGGCGGCACGCTGTTCACCGCGTCGTGCAGTCATCATCTGTCGCGGGGCTTGTTTTTCGAGATGCTCACCGAAGCCGCCGGCGATAGCGGGCGTCGCTTCGCGCTGCGCGCGATTACCGGACAGCCTCTCGATCATCCCGAACTGCTCACGGTACCGGAGACCGGCTATCTCAAGGGCGCGTTGCTCGAAGCGATGTCCTGACCCCAGCGCGCCCGCGCGAGTGCAAGCACGGAACGCTCAGGCGCGCTGGCAGCGGGGGCAGTGATACGTACTGCGTGCCGCCTGCACCGATCGCACAATGGCGCGTCCGCATCGTGTACACGGTGCCCCTTCGCGATCGTACACCTGCCACATCGTCTCCGCGTCGGTTGTATGGTCATCAGACGCCGTCGGCGTTGCCCCGTAGTAGCGCGCCGCAGGTGCGTTGCTCAGCACGTGCCGAATGGCATCACGCAAGCGCGTGACCCGCGCCTTCGACAAGTGACGCGCGGGCGTGGCCGGATGGATGCGCGCCTCCCACAGGGCTTCGGACGCATAGATGTTGCCGACACCGGCGACGACGTGCTGATCGAGCAGCACCAGTTTGATCGGCGCACTCCGTCGCGCGAGCGTCGCGAGGAATGCCTCCACCGTGAAGGCGTCCGTCAGTGGCTCCGGCCCCACGTCGGGCTCCGTGAACGTCCCGGGCGCATGACGGCGGATGATGCCGAGCGCGCGAGAGTCGGTGAAGCTGACGCGAATACCAGTCTCGGTGACGATGCGCGCGCGTTCATGCGCCGGTGCCGGATCATTGGCAACGCCGATGTCCCAATCGCCGGTCATGCGAAAGTGCACCTCGA
>JBDKIJ010000235.1:0-10751 GCA_039797155.1 Gemmatimonadota bacterium
AGCAGCGCCTCCGTCGACGGCTCGAGCGACGAGGCCGGATCGAGGAGCAGCGCGCGGATCGCATCGCCTGCGGGCGTCCCCCCAGGCTCGCGCACGGCCACGACCTCGTGCCCGACGTCGCGCAGCGTCTCGGCGAGGCGGCGCCATTGCGTGGTCTTGCCGACGCCTTCGCCGCCCTCGAGCACGACGAACAGCCCCGGCCTCACCTCGGTGTGCGCGGTCGCTCCCATCGCGTCGTCGATCAGCTCAGAATGATCGGGCTGGCGGCGCCGGTCCGGATCCCGTCGGCGATCCACTGGTTCACGCGAAGCATCAGCTTGTCGAAGTTGTCCTGCGCCGAGATGGCCCGCTGGTAGGCGGGATTTCCCTGCACCTGCTGCAGCAACGTCTCCAACTGCTGCTCCATTTCCGCCGTCGGCTCCTGGCCGCGATCGATCATCGACTGCGCGTCCTGACGGATCTGCTCCATCTGCCGAAGGATGGTGCTCGCGTCGCGATCGTTGTTCAGCGCCTCGCTCGAACGCTTGACCGCCTTGTATTCCTCGCTCTGGCCGATGGAACGCCCGAGATCCTTCGCCTTGTCTTCAAGCATTGCTGCGGCCTCCCGGCCAATGACGAGTCATGAAGGCGCGAGCACCGGTGTGCCAAACGCCTCGTCGGGGCTCTGCGCACGCGCCCAGCCAGGCCACCGGGCCACGAGGACCCGATCCCGCCCCGACAAATCCTGTACGACCTGCACATCCTGGTACTTCGCCGCCACCGCGAGCACGGCGGTCTGCGCACTGCGCCGCGCATCAAGCTCGAGCACCAGCCAACCGTCCGACTCCAGTACGTTACGCGCCGTATCGATCAAGACCCAGTAGCGGGCCATTCCGTCCTCGGCGGCGAACAACGCGGTGGGGGGCTCCCAATTCCGGACACTGGGCGGAAGCGCCGCGGCCTCGTGATACGCAATGTACGGTGGGTTGGACACGATGACACGGGCCTGCCGCCCCATCAGTGGCGCCAGATCTGCGCCGGGCTCGAAGGACACCGGGCATCGGCACCGAGACGCGAGCGCCACGGCATTGGCGGCGGCGACCTCGAGCGCATCGGCCGAAATGTCCGTGGCAACCACGGCGTCAAACGCGCCCTCGATGGCCAGGCTTAAGGCGATCGCACCGGAGCCGGTCCCCACATCGACGGCAAGCCCACCGGGACGATGGCCCGTCACCCGGAGCGCTTCACCGACGACCACTTCAGTTTCCGGTCGCGGAATGAGGACCCGCGCATCCACCTGCAACTCGAGTTCACGAAACGCGGCCGAACCGAGTACGTACGCCAGCGGCTCGCCTCGAAGCCGACGGAACAGCGCGCCCTCGAGTCGCTCCACAACCGCCACCGGGAGCGGTTCCGGTGCCGATGCCATGCCGTCGGCAACAAGCCGCTGCGCGAGCGACGCCAGCGAGCAATCAAGGACCCCGGCCATGAGCAGTCGGGCCTCGCGCGCCGCGTCGGCGCGCACCTCGACCTCGAGCGCCGGCGCTGCCGCGATCGCCTGCTCGATCCGCTGCAGCAGCGTGCGGAGCGGCCCGCCGTGACTCACGCGCTCAGCTTCTCCTCGGCATTGGCAAGCGCCAACGCATCGAGGAACGGCGTGATATCCCCATCCATCACGCGATCAATGTCATAAAGCGTGACCCCGACTCGATGATCGGTCACGCGACCCTGCGGAAAGTTGTACGTCCGGATCTTCGCCGATCGATCACCGGTGGAAACTTGCGACTTGCGCATCCGCGAGCGCTCGGCTTCCTGCTCCGAGAGGCGGAGATCGAGCAGACGGGCCCGCAGGACTTCCATGGCCTTGAGCTTGTTCTGCAACTGCGATTTCTGATCCTGCTGCGAGACGACGATACCGGAAGGGATATGCGTGATGCGCACGGCGGAGTCCGTCGTGTTCACGCTCTGTCCGCCAGGTCCCGACGAACGGAACACGTCGATACGCAGATCCTTGTCTTCGATGCGCAGATCGACCTCGTCGGCTTCGGGGAGCACGGCCACCGTCGCGGCCGAGGTGTGAATGCGCCCCTGCGATTCCGTAGCCGGCACGCGCTGGACGCGGTGCACGCCGGACTCCCAGCGCAACACGCCGAAAGCTCCGTCGCCAGCGACCTTGAACACCGATTCCTTGATGCCGCCCAGCGTCCCTTCGGAATAGGCAATCGGCTCGATCCGCCACCCACGCCGCTCGATGAAGCGCGTGTACATGCGCACCAGGTCGCCAGCGAACAGCCCAGCCTCGTCGCCTCCCGTCCCCGCCCGAATTTCCACGATGGCTGGCCGATCATCGAGCGGATCACGCGGGATGAGCAAGGGCAGCATCGCCTTCTCCAGCTCCGCGCACTCCGCTTCCAACCGGGCCATTTCAGACCGCGCCTCAGCCGCGAAATCGGGATCATCGCCATTGGCCAATTCGCGCGCGTCCGCCAGCTCCTGTTCGGCCTTCTGCAGTCGCGTCGCCGTTCTCACGACCTCGGCCAGACGGCTGTGCTCGCGCCCCAGAGACGCCAGCCGAGCCGCATCGCGCGTGGTCTCCGGATCCGCGAGCAGTTGCTCCACTTCGGTAGCGCGCATGAGCGCCTCGGCCATGCGGTCGCGGAGATGGGTCAACATGCAGCGAAGGTACGAGGAGGCGTGATTGGGGGCACGGCGGGGCACGTGACCTGCAACGAATGCTTGCCGATACGTCCGGTGCAGGCCAGCACCACCACGAACGCGTGGAGCGGGTATCACGGAAAGATACACCGATCGAGGAGATTTATGGTGACCTTCGGTACGCCCCCACTCCGCTTCACGCCACCGATGATGAGCGTGTCGCTGGACCGGATCGCGGATTTTCTGTCGACCGTTCCACTGTTCCGTGAACTGGACCGGAGCGCCATCCGCGGCTTCGCCGAGCTGACGCGTGAGCAGCGGTTCGCCAAGAACGCGATGATCCTCACGGCCGGTGATACCGGTGACGCGCTCTTTGTGGTCCGATCCGGCGAGGTGAAGGTCGTGCTCGTCGGCAACGATGGGCGCGAAGTGATTCTCAACGTCCTGGGGATCGGAGAACACTTCGGGGAGCTGTCGCTTATCGACGGGCGTCCCCGGTCGGCGCATGTGGTCGCCACGCAGCCCTCCGGTCTGCTGATTCTCCGCCGCGCCGACTTCCGGCGTCAGGTCGAGCAGAACCCGCAGGTGGCCTGGGGACTCCTGGTAGAGCTGGCACGGCGGCTCCGACAGGCAGACGGGACCATTGGCAGTCTCGTGCTGCTCGACGTGCCGGGGCGCGTCGCAAAGGTGTTGCTCGAGCACGCCCACCCGGGTGAACCGGCGACGCTCGTGAAGCAACTCACGCATCAGACGATCGCCCAGATGATCGGCGCCAGTCGCGAGACCGTGTCCCGGTCGATGGCCGAGTTTCAGGAGAAGGGGATGATCTCGGTCCAACGGCGCATCGTCACGATCATCAATCGGGCGGCGCTCGAAGCCCGCGCGAAGCCCCGCCTGTAACGCGCTATCCGGCGGCCTGCCCCCACCCGCCGCCACCGGGGGTCTCGATCGTGAGAATGTCGCCGACGGCCATGGCGACGCGTGTCTTGGCCGGCAACCGGTCCTCATTGAGTCGGTTGATCCCCGGGAGACCTGGTGCGCCTCCTTGCGCTCCAGGGGGCGCCACCTGCCGTCGCTCGGTGAGCAACGTGGCGGTACAGGGTTCCAACACCTGATACCGGCGAATGACGCCATCGCCGCCGCGATGTGCGCCATCGCCCCCGCTGCCGCGGCGCACGGCGTACTCGACGACGCGCAACGGATACGCCCGCTCGAGCGCCTCCACCGGCGTGTTGCGCGTATTGCTCATTCCCACGTGGACGGCGCTGGGGCCGGGGCCACGCGGTGATGCCCCTTGGCCGCCACCGAGCGTCTCGTAAAAACTCCACCCCGAGGCGCCAAGCGTCACGTTGTTCATCGTACCTTGGCCACAGGCGGGAATCACGATATCCGTCGCCCCGATCGACCGTGCCGCATCGGCGAGCGCCGCGAAGCAGGTATCGGTCATGCGCTGCGACAGCTCGACGTTCCCCGCCGCGACCGCACGCGGCCGTTTGGCGTTGGCGACGCAATCATCAGGCATCGTGATGCGGACCGCGCGTCCCACGCCGTCGTTCACAGGGACGTCGTCGTCGCAGAGCACGCGCAACACGAAGACGGCAGCGGCACGAGCGACCGCGGGGGGCGCGTTGACATTGCCGCGCGCGGCGGGCGCGGTTCCCGTGAAATCGAGATGCAAGGTCTCCTGTTGGATCCGCGCAGCGATGACGATCGGAATCGGTCCATCACTGACGCCATCGCTTTCGAGTGCGTCCGCTGCGGTTCCGACGGCTCCTTCGAGGGCGCGCAGCCGTGCGCGGACCCGCCGTTCGGTGTAATCGAGCAGCGCATCAACCGCGCTCGCCAATCGTGCCTCGCCCATGCGGAGCAACAGGGCCTGCCAGCCGCTCCGCCCGGCGGAACACGCCGCCCGCTGTGCGCGCAGATCGCCTTCGCGTTCGCTCGGGGTACGCACATTCGCGAGGACCAGCTGCATGATGTCGTCAACCGGTTCACCGCGCACTTCGATGCGCACCGGCGGAATGATCAATCCTTCCTGAAACAGTTCCGTGGCGCCGAATGGCATGCTCCCCGGCGTCATGCCACCGACGTCGGCATGATGGGCCCGCACGGCGGCAAAACCGATGATACGGTCGGCATCAGTCGGGTGCGGAATCACCTCGACCATCGTCAGGTCGGGGAGATGGGAGCCACCGTGGGACGGATCATTGAGGAGGTACACATCACCGGCCCGCGCCCCGCGCGCGCGAACGGCAGCCACCGCCTCCGGCATCGCCCCGAGGTGCACCGGGATGTGCGCCGCTTGCGCCACCATGCGCCCGGCCGCATCGAACAGCGCACAGGACGCGTCGCGCCGCTCGCGAATGTTGGGCGAGATGCTACTGCGCTCAAGGAGCCCGCCCATTTCCTCGGCGAGCATCGCCACGCCCTGCGAGAACACAGTCAGCTCGAGTGCGTCAAACGTGGTCATGGAATTTCCCCGGGATAGCCGGCGTCACGCACGGCCTGACAACAGCGTGCCATCCACTGCGCCTGCAGCTCCACCATGCGCGCGCCACGCCCACGATCCGGCGCCATCGACAACAACCCCTGCGCCGATGGATGTACGAGCGCGTGCGCGGTGATGCCCTCCAACGCCCCGGCACGTGCGACGGCATCGAGCGTGCGTGCCGCCACGCGTCCCAAGGTGACCACCCCACGCAAGCCGCGCCGGCGTAGTGCCGTGATATCGGCCGCGAGCCGCGACATATTCGAAGCGCCCTCTAACTCCCCACGTGTGGGCGCCCGAAAGCGCACCCCATCATCGGTCGGACATCGATCAAACGCATTGCCCAGTGCGACACCATGCGGCGTCGGCCGTAACCCACGCGCATGGAAGTCGGCGCCGTCCCACGAAAGCTGCGGTACCTCGGCGGGGAGCGTGACGGCCCCCATCGAGGCGAGGGCCGTATAGAGATGCCGGCCGGCAGCATCTCCCCAGAAGGGGATGCCGCTCTTGTCCGCGCCTCGCGGACCCGGCGCCTCGCCGATGATGAACACGTGAACGTCCCCATCGTTGGGCGCGAAAAGCGGGACCGGCGCCCCAACGATGCGCGGGGACGCCTCGGCCGTCCGACGCGTCGGCATCAACTGTCACGCTCCATCATCCAGCCGCCCATCGGCAACGCGCGAGCGGTCCACCCGGGACGCACCTGCATGGTGGCATCAGGGAGGCGGACCACGGCCGCACCGCGAAGCGTGCGATCCAACACGCCCCCATCATCGACGTCCGGAGCGAGGTCGGCGCGTCGCTCTGCACCTCGCGCAAAGCGCACCGGCCACGGTGCACTGCTTAGCGTGGTGCGGGCGCTGATGAACTCGACATCGCGCTCGAGCGTGAACCCGGCACGCTGTGCATGACGCGCCGTGAACCGCTCGGCGACGGCACGCACGGAATCACCTGGCTGTACCGGCACATCGAGTTCATACCCCTGACCGACATAGCGGGCCCGCAACGACCAACGCGGCACCAGATGGAGCGCCCCCGCGGCCAAATCACGCGCCGCATGATCGAGGAGCGTTGCCATGTCGGCGTCCTGCCACTGCGAAGCCAACGTCACGCAGCTTACGAGCCCTTCCCGACGTTCTGGTGCCAACGCCAATCCCACCGCGCTCAGAACCCCGGCGTGCGGGGGTACGATCACCTGCGTCATGCCAAGTTGATCGGCGAGACCGCAGGCGTGCAGTGGTCCGCCGCCACCGAAGGCAATGAGCGGCAGCCCCCGTGGGTCGACACCACGCTCCACGGACACGCGCCGCAACGCGCGCGCCATCGTGGCATCGGCGGTGGCGATGATCGCCTCGGCTGCACGCGCAACCGACACACCGAGCGGAGTCGCCAGCGCAGCTACCGCCGCCTCGGCCCGTTCACGGCTGATCTGCACGCCGCCACTCCAGGTTCCGGCGGCAATCGTTCCCAGCACCACGTGCGCATCGGTGACAGTTGCCTGGACGCCACCACGCCCGTATGCCGCCGGTCCGGGAGACGCCCCCGCGCTGGCCGGCCCCGCCCGCAGGGCCCCACCCTCATCAAGCCAGGCGAGACTGCCGCCACCGGCCGCGACGGCGTCCACCAGCACCCGCGGCAAGGCAATGGGGATGCCTGCGACACCACCACCGCGCTCCACCAGCGGTTCGCCGTCATCAATGAGCCCAACGTCGGCGCTCGTGCCACCGATATCGATGGTGAGCGCACGCAGGACGCCCAGTGTGCGTGCAATCGCCGCCGCACCGGTCACGCCACCAGCAGGACCGGACAACGCGAGAGACGCCGCGTGCTGCGCCGCATCATCGGCACTGAGGGTGCCACCCGCCGACGTCATCACGCGCGGCGCGGGGAATCCGGCATCGGCAAGCCGCGTTGTCAGCCCGGCGAGATATCGGCGCACCGCGGGGCGCGCGTAGGCTTCGGCCACCGTGGTTGCCATCCGCTCGTACTCGCGGATTTCCGGGAGCACGGCATGGCTGGTGATGACATCGATCGACGCCCCGCGCTCGGCGATCGCCGCACGGAGGGCCTCGGCCAGACGCTGCTCGTGCGACGCATCGGCATACGCGTGCAAGAGCGTGATGGCGACCGTATCCGGATTGCGTAGCAAGACCGCCTCGACGACCGATTCAATCGAGTGAGGCGAAAGCGGCGTGAGGACCCCATCCGGCGTGATCCGCTCGTCGACGCCGATAATGTCCGCGTGCTCGACGAGGGGATCGACATGATGCCGCGAGAGATCGTATAGCGCCGCGCGCTCCTGCCGACGCAACTCGAGCAGATCGGTGAAGCCCGCCGTGGCACAGGCGACCACCCGCGCACCGCGACGCTCGAGCAGCAGATTGGTGACGACGGTCGTCCCGTGCGCGATGTGCGCCAAGCGCGCCCCATCAATCCCCGCCGTCTCGAGCGCGTGCAGCACACCTCGCGCCCGATCGTCGGGAACACTGAGAACCTTCGTCGTTGCCACGCGTCCATCGTCATGCAGCGCGGCGAGGTCGGTGAAGGTCCCACCGACATCAATGCCGACCGCGACGCGCGTCTCGCGAGATGCCGAGGCGTCCACCATGTGACTGGTCATCGCGTTACCGGGCGCGTTCACGCGTCAGGCGTGCGTGCCGCTCCCATACGATGACGGCCAGCGCTTGCGTGACAGGTAACACCACCGCGAGCACCACTGGGCTCCGCTGGCGGAACATCGGAAGCAGCCCGAGGAGTGCGCCCACAGTGGCCAGCGTAGCGATGAGCACGGTGAGAGCGGCGGCCGCACGCCCCAGGCGCGTGTCGGCATTCCGCCACGGCCACAGGGCACCGGCGGCGAGCCATAACGGGTGCAGCTGCAGCACGGTCATGTTGTTGCCCATGTACGGCGCGTGCTTGGTGATGGTGCCCGCGAGCATGAGCGCCGTCCCCAACACGCCCCCGAGGATGAATACGCCACTGCCTACGACGCTGAGGACACGTGCACCCCATGGTGCCGGCGCGCGGTCGAGCGCCACCAACAGGAACGCCAGCGTCAAACCGAGCGCGAGTGCGCCGACCGCTCGCGTTGGCGCCACCGTCGGCATGGGCTCGCGCACCGCGCTGAACAGCACGGTATCCTGCGTCACCAGCGGATCGAACGACCCACGAGCTTCAACGAGATAGTCGCCGAGGTAGTCCGGCAGGAATCCTTCCTCCCACTGCGTCAGCGGGCGATCGGCATTCCGTCCAAGCGCCAGATGAATGCCGGCGAACACCGGGAGATCGCTTGCGGTGATGCGCGCCGTCTCCCCACGCCAGGTGCGCCCCGCCCCAGGACGATCCAGTGCAGGCCGGAGCGATCCCCCCAACACCCAATCGAGGGCATCGCGCACGCGCGTCGAGCAATTGTCCCGGTAATAGTCGTACCGATAGTACCGATTCTGCTCACGGGCATTCCATGCGACATAGTCCGCCAACGCCCCACGCTGGGTGGCATCCAGCGATAACGTCAGCTTGCGGATCGATCGATTCTGCGCCTGATACACCGCATTGAAGGCCGACGTGGGATACCCGGCCATCCAATAGCGCGTGTCACCGGTCAGGAAGCGCCCGAGAAAATTCGGCTGCTCGAAGTCGAACATGCCCCAGTTGTAGGCAATGTCCTCTCCAGTGGCGGGATCTGTGATCGCCAGCGCGATATGGCCGAACTTCTCGAAAACGAAGTCACCCGGCCCGTAGATGTAGATCGCCACCTGCAACGGCGCGCCACGGAGGGCCCGTGCGCTGTCGAGCGCTGGCGAGGCCCCTGGTGCAAGCGGTGGCGGTTCGGCGGGGACATTATCCGCGCGCACGCGCTCCTGCGCGGCGACAACGCCGGACGTCGCGAGCTGCAAGAGCGTCGCGACGCCTGTCATCAACCACGTGCAGCGAATGCCGCGAAGGCCCCGGCTCACGCGCTGACGCCACGCGTGCATCAGAACCGAATCTCTTTCGCGTCGTCGGCCGCCTTGTAGATGGCATCCAAAATCCGATGGACCAGCACCTGATCGGCGGGCGCATCGGCGGCCGTTTCGCCATTGAGCACGGCCAGGAAATGCGCGAGCTGCGCCCGATAGCTCTGTTGGAACGCCCCCTCGCGCGCGGCCGCGCCCGATGGCGACACATCGACCGGACGACCGTTGAGCTCCTTGGTGACGCGGAGGGGCGCCAGGCGGGCGGATCCACGTGTGGCATGTACTTCGAACCACCAGCGGTCCTCATCACCGACATACGACCAGGACACGTCGAGATTCAGGACGAGACCACCTTCACACTCGAGGAACACCTGCATCGCATCCTCGACCGCGCTGGCGGCACGCCCGCGCCGCATGCTCGACACCACCCGCAGCGGGGCTGGCCCGTCCGCCAACCACATCGCGAGATCGAGGAGCGGGACCCCGTGTTCGAGGAAGACGCCGCCACCGGATTCGGCGCGACGATTGCGCCACCCATCCGCGTTCTTCTTGAGCTGCAACGAGCCGGCGCGAATCGACTGCACCTGTCCGAGTTCGCCATTGCGGATGAACTGGTCGAGCGCTTGTACATCGGCGCGAAAGCGGTGGTTGTGCCCCACCATCAGGGTCCGCTCAACCTTCTGCGCTGCGGTGAGGCACCGTTCGACCCCGCGCGTCGTCAGCGACAGCGGGCGCTCGCAGAGCACATGCAGCTTCTTGCGCAGTGCACTGAGGACGTGCGGCTCGTGCAGATGATTGGGCGTGGCAATGATCACCGCATCCAGTTCATCGCTGTCGAGCAGCTCCTCGAAGTCGGTGAACACGTCGGGAACACCGAATCGGTCAGCGAGGGCTCGCGCCTTGGCGCCGTCGTTGTCGCACAGCGCGACCAGCTTGGCACCGCGCATCTTCGACAACACGGGAATGTGCGTGAGCTGGGCGATGGCGCCCGTGCCAACCACGGCGATCCGTACGCCGTCCTTCATACTGCCTCCGAGAGTGACGAATTCAGTCGGCGAAGCCGACCACGGTCCCGGGATAGTAATGGCGAAGGATCGCGCGGGCATCAGCGCCGGCGCGTGCGCGGCCGATCGCTCCCCACTGACACATTCCCACTCCGTGGCCGTGACCAACCCCGCGGAGGGTAAGGCCAGAGAGGCGTCCCCCGGCGCGCGCTTCGCGGACCACGGAAAAATACGTACTGGGCAGCGCGGCGCCACGCGCATCGCGCAACAAGGGACGAATATCGCGCGCCGAGATCGAGACCTCGCCGGCATCCGTCCGCAGCACGATCGCCGACGCACGCCCGGATGGCGTCCGCTCCCCGATGGTAAAGGCGCGGAGGCGCGGCGCCCGTCCGCTGGCCGGACGCATCAGCGGCCCCTGTGCCCTGAGGGCCCGCGCGACGATCTCGCCCAGCTGCGTTTCGTCGAACTCGGCCGTCCACTGGTTGCGCGGCGAGAGGTCGCAGTAGGGACGGCCCGTCCGCGGATCCATATCGTCGACGGGACGGAGATGGGCTGCGTCGCGACCGTCGTGCCAGGCCTCCCGCGGCCCCGCCGTCCGCCCCCCGCACGAGGCGAAGTATGGCGCGTCCACCAGGCGCCCAGCGAACTGCAGCACCAATCCCGTCG
>JBDKIJ010000236.1:0-5700 GCA_039797155.1 Gemmatimonadota bacterium
GCCGGCGAGCGGACGTAGGACACGAGCAATCTCCCGGCTGCCGTCTGAGAGAGCCGCCGTCGGTAGATCCTTCTCGAACAGATAGCCCTGCGGCAACGGCAGCCCGTTCGAAGCAATGGGCGCAGTTCGGCTGCTGTCGATGAGGGTCACGTTCAGCAGTAACTGCCGAGGCGCGGTAGGGGTGGGCGTCACAGTGGAATCCACGAGGCTCCCCGGCTTGTCAGCAACCGACATCGGAAGCGTGGCATTGCAACTCGACAGCGTGGCGCTGAGCACGACGGAGCCTACGCGCAACGAGCGCGCATGCGTCCCGACGATGCGCACGATCGTCGAATCGCTCGAACGCCACGATACCGGACCGGTGATGGTACGACCATTGCGGCGTACCGCGGTGGCGGTCGCCGACAGGCTCGCACTGTCGCCAAGTACCAGCGAGCTATCCGATGCCGACACCGCCATGCAGGACGCCGAAGACACGGCGTTCGCTGTGCTGGTCGTTACCAGGTCCACGGAGGGGTCAAGCGGAGTGTCCGCACAAGCGTTGAGGGTCAGGAGGGAAGCGAGCCCGACGCCAAAAAGGCGAGGGCGGATAGGCGTCCGAGTAAGCATAGGTCCGAGCGGGTGACGGATTCGGCAGCCCGACCAGCATGGTGCCGCCCGTCGTCGGGTGGGGCACGGTAGCCTCGTGGCATTGCGCCCCGTGCTTTCGCACGGTTTGCCGTTTCGTTCGCGACGCGCATCGGGACCCGCAGAACGCGTCCACCCGCCTCGTCACTGTCACGACGGACCTGGGTTTTGTGCCGTCACCGGCACTTGGTGCAGTCGATCACACTCCCTGAAAGAATATTCGTGCCGCTACCGGACCGGCGCGACACGCCGTGCGCGAATACGGCAGGCTCTCACGTACCAGGCGCGGCGGGAATGATCTGCTGCACCATCCCCACCAATTCGCGACCCACCCGTGCCGCGACGGAATCCGCCGAGGCAATCGCGTGCCTGGTACCCACGGTATCCGTCACACGCGTCCTAGCAACGGGGACAACCACGCGCACCAGCGTTTCCTCGGTACGTCCATGCAGGGCCGCATCCCGCAGCAGGTCCCATTTCACCTTGTATTCACTCGGCTCCACACGGCCGCGCCCCTGATACCAGTAATACACCAACGCCTTCACCCCTTTGTTCGCCAGCAGCACGCGATTGACGCGCGCAGGGATCGGCGAGGTGGTGAGGGCAAGCGGTGAGGCCTGGAGGATTTCCCAGCCGGCCCCCGGGAGGCAGTTGCGGGGACTGTGAATCGTCTTGCCCTGCACCTGCCGATCGTAATAGCCCAGATAGACGCTGAAGGCGACCGTACTGTCCACCATATATTCGCGCAGAACGTAATCACTCATGCCGGCGACTTGGCGTTCGACACTGTCGATGACGATGTCGCGACCGCGCAACCCTTGCAGCGAGTCGGACAGGGCCGCCATCGGACGAACCGGAGGCATGACATGCTGCGGACGAATCCCGGAGACACCGAGCACGCCGAGCCCCAGCACGGCAGCCGGCAGAAAGATGAGGGCCTTCATGCGGGTACCGCCTGCGACTGCCAGCGCCGACGAATGGCTACTTCGGCGAGACTCAAAAGCCACGCGACCGCCGCCGTGATGACAAAGGCGCCACCGAACATCACCATGCCTTCGCTCGTGTGCATAAAGCCCTCACCCATTTCGGGCCCCACGAAGAGCACGAGGAAACCGGTCAGGAAGACGCGCAGCCCATTGATCAGAATGGCGATCGGAATGGTGAGGGCAAAGAGCAGGAGGCGGGAGGACCAATGCTGTAGGAACAGCGCGCCAAGCAGAACGCCGAGACTCAAGAGGGCCGTCAGAGAGCGCAGGCCGCTGCAGGCTTCCGCCACGAACAGCTCCTGCCCTGGAATCCGAATGACGTTGCCGGTCAACAATACCGGAATCTCCCGCCAGGTCAGCAGCGCCGCGCCGATGCGGGACGCCGTGAATTGGAGCGGCAGCGCCACCGTGTTGAGGATGACCTCAGGGATGGGTATCGACAGCGCGACCAGCACGAAGGGGAGCCACCAGTGCCAGAGCTGCCGGAATCCGGCATACCAGACAACGAGGCCACCCAGGGCCAGCAGCATCGAGCCGCGCATGATGAACAGCTCGGCGGCCAGATCAGCAGCGTATCGGGCAAGGACGGCGACCAACAAGATGGCGGCGCCCATCCAGCGCTGCGGTCGTGCTGCCGGCGCCTTGCCGCTCTTGAAGGCGAACCAGAGCGACAGCGGCGCCAGCAGTAAGCCGTGCCCGGAGTTCGGATCATTCCACCACGCGTCAAAAAGCAGACGCGCTGGTTTGGCGAACAGCCAACTGTAGGCCAGCGCGGTGAGCGCCAACGCGGCACCCTCGAGCGGGGCCAGCGAGCGAAGCGCGGCGTGGACCTGGCGAGCCGGGTCCCGCAGGGCAATGGGCAGCGGTAGGGTCACAGGGATCGGAAACGAGACACTGGTAAGACGCCCAAGAGGACGCCACTGTCACGCCCCGGGCCGGCTTCCCCAGACGGCCTCGCCGACCCCCCGGTCAGGTGGCGCCGAACGCCGCCGTGAAGCGGGGGTCGTCCGCACTCCGTCCCGCACGAGCCGCGTAGTCCGCCAACTGATCGGGAAGCACTTTGCCCACCCCGAAATACCGCGCTTCAGGGCGCCAGAAGTACCACCCGCTCACCGAGGCGCCCGGGATCATGGAGAAGCTCTCCGTGAGGGTCATGCCGGCCCGGGACTCGGCCTCAAGCAGCGCAAAGAGAGTGCCCTTCTCCCGGTGGTCCGGGCAAGCCGGATACCCGGGGGCGGGGCGAATTCCTTGGAACTGCTCCCGGATCAGAGCCGTGTTGTCGAGCGACTCCGCCTGGGCATACCCCCAGAACTCCGTCCGAACTCGCTGATGCAACCGCTCGGCAAAGGCCTCGGCCAGACGGTCGGCGAGCGCCTTGGCCATGATGGCGCTGTAGTCGTCATGCTGCGCATCAAACTCGGCCACCAGGGATTCCAACCCATGCCCGGTCGTGACGGCAAACGCCCCCACGTAGTCGAGCACGCCGCTGTCGATCGGTGCGATGAAGTCTGCCAGGCAGGCATTCGGCCGCCCATCCCCCTTTTTGTCGAGCTGCTGCCGGAGCATGTGGAGCGTGGCAACCTGTTCGGCTCGCGAGGTGTCGGCATACACCGCGATGTCGTCATGATGCACCCGGTTGGCTGGCCAAAATCCGAACGCCGCGCGGGCCTCGAGGCGGCGTTCGCGCACGATGCGATCCAGAAGCGATTGCGCGTCGGCATAGAGGGTGCGAGCCGTCTCACCCACCACCGGATCCGTGAGAATGGCCGGGAAATGGCCAGCCAACTCCCACGTCTGGAAGAACGGCGTCCAGTCGATGTACGGAACGAGATCGTCCAACGGATACGGCGCCAGCGTATGCGCCCCTGTAAACGTGGGGACCGGCACCGGTACCGCCAGATCGATCGGCGTCGCATTCGCCCGCGCCTGCTCGAGCGGAATGAGGCGCTCGGCCGTGCTCCGCGCCGCCCGCGCGTCTCGGAGCATCGCGTATTCCGTCCGGACGTCTTTGACGTAGGCGTCGCGACGGTCGTCACTCAGCAAATTGCTGGTCACGCCAACGGCACGCGAGGCGTCGAGAACGTGCACCACCGGGCCCCGATACAGCGGCTCGATCTTGAGGGCGGTGTGTGCCTTGCTGGTCGTGGCGCCGCCGATGAGCAGGGGAATGGTGAAGCCCTGCCGCTCCATTTCGCTCGCCAAGAAGGACATTTCCTCGAGCGAGGGCGTGATGAGCCCCGACAAACCGATGATATCCGCCTGCACCTCACGCGCCCGATCGAGGATCGCCGCACAGGGTTGCATGACGCCCATGTCGATCACCTCGTAGCCATTGCACTGCAACACGACGCCAACGATGTTCTTGCCGATGTCATGCACATCGCCCTTGACCGTTGCCAGCAGCACACGGCCAGCAGATCTCGTATCGGCGGTCTTCAGCGCCTCAATGAACGGGATGAGGTGCGCCACCGCTTTCTTCATGACCCGCGCACTCTTCACCACCTGCGGCAAGAAGAGTTTCCCTTCGCCGAACAGGTCGCCTACGACGTTCATGCCGCGCATCAGCGGACCTTCAATGACCTCGATCGGATGGGGGACGGTCTGGCGCGCCTCCTCGGTATCCTCCACGACAAAGGCGTCGATGCCGTGGATGAGGGCATGGGTCAGGCGGTCCTCGACGGGCAGACGGCGCCATGCCACATCCTCCGCGGCCTTTTCGCGCCCCTTCACCTGATCAGCGACGTCGAGCAACCGCTCGGTGGCATCAGGCCGTCGATTGAGGACCACATCTTCCACGCGCTCGCGTAGATCGGCCGGGATCTCCTCGAACGGGATCAGCTGACCGGCATTGACGATCCCCATATCCATGCCGGCGCGCACGGCATGGTACAGGAACACCGCGTGGATCGCTTCACGCAGCGGATTGTTGCCACGGAACGAGAAGCTCACATTGCTGACGCCGCCAGACACCTTGGCAT
This sequence comes from Gemmatimonadota bacterium, assembly GCA_039797155.1. Classification (GTDB taxonomy): domain Bacteria; phylum Gemmatimonadota; class Gemmatimonadetes; order Gemmatimonadales; family Gemmatimonadaceae; genus Gemmatimonas. The sequence goes on from JBDKIJ010000236.1 coordinate 4,592, forward strand.
GCGGCAGCGTCCGCTTGATCTCGCGCGTGGCGTCGAAGTATGCCACGGCATAGCCGGCATGCTCTTCGATCCCTGTTCCGATGGCGAAGATGTTCGGGTCGAAGATGATGTCCTGCGGGGGGAAGCCGACCTGTTCCGTCAACAACCGATAGGCGCGCGTACAGATCTCGACCTTGCGTGCGGTGGTGTCCGCCTGCCCCTGTTCATCGAAGGCCATGACGATCACGGCGGCGCCGTACTGCCGCACGAGACGCGCCTGCCGGAGAAACTCGCCCTCGCCCTCCTTGAGCGAGATTGAGTTGACTACGCCCTTCCCCTGCAGGCACTTGAGACCGGCCTCGATCACACTCCATTTGCTCGAGTCGATCATGATCGGCACCCGAGCAATGTCCGGCTCGCTCGCTAACAGATTCAGGAAGGTGACCATTGCCCGCTCGGCGTCGAGCAGGCCCTCGTCCATGTTCACATCGATCAGCTGCGCACCATTCTCCACCTGCTGACGCGCGACGGCGAGCGCTTCGGTGTAGTTCCCCTCGAGGATGAGCTTCGCGAACTTCGCGGAGCCGGTGACATTCGTGCGTTCTCCAACGTTCACGAAATTGGTGGTCGGGCCAATGGTCATCGGCTCAAGACCCGACAGGCGCAACTGGGGAGCGATCGCCGGTATCGCACGCGGGGCGACTCCCGCCACCGCCTGGGCGATGGCGGCAATATGCGTGGGATTCGTGCCGCAGCAGCCGCCCACGATGTTCACGAGGCCGCTGCGCGCCCATTCCGCAATTTGCTCCGCCATCATCTCGGCGGTTTCGTCGTAGCCGCCGAACGCATTGGGCAAACCAGCGTTCGGATGCGCGCTCACGTGGCAATCCGCCAAACGCGATAGCTCCTGCACGTAACCGCGTAGCTGCGCCGCCCCAAGCGCACAGTTGAGCCCGACCGACATCGGCTTCACATGCGCCACCGATGTCCAGAAGGCTTCCGCCGTCTGCCCCGACAACGTCCGCCCCGACGCATCGGTAATCGTCCCGGAAATCATCACCGGAAGACGGAAACCGACCTGCTCGAAGTACTGCTCGACGGCGAAGAGTGCGGCCTTGGCGTTCAGCGTA
>JBDKIJ010000237.1:0-3625 GCA_039797155.1 Gemmatimonadota bacterium
CGCCAGCCCGAGCAGCCCGTCGAGCTCCTCGCGCGAGAAAGTCCCATGCTCACCCGTTCCCTGCACCTCGACGAACCGCCCCTCACTGCACATCACGACATTCATGTCAACGCCGGCGCGCACGTCTTCTTCGTAATCGAGGTCGAGACGCGGCTCTCCATCGATCACGCCGACACTGATCGCCGCGACACGACGCCGGACCGGGTTCACGGCCACACGCTCCGTGCGCAGCATCCACGCGAACGCATCACACACGGCCACACACGCCCCGGTGATCGCCGCCGTTCGCGTGCCTCCGTCCGCCTGTATCACGTCACAGTCGATCTTGACGGTGAACTCGCCAAACGCGAAGTCATCGAGCATTGCCCGCACACTACGGCCGATTAGGCGCTGAATCTCCTGCGTGCGTCCGCCGATCTGCTGCCGTTCACGCGACGATCGCGTCCGGGTAGCGCGCGGCAGCATCGCGTACTCCGCCGTCAACCAGCCGAGGCCACTGCCCCTGCGCCACGAGGGCACGCCGGACTCCACCGACGCAGCACACAAGACCCGGGTTTCACCAAATCCGATCAGGCAGGAGCCCTCGGCGTACGGGACGGCACCGCGCTCCATGCTGACGGAGCGCAACGCCTCATTCGCCCGACCGACCCGTGCGCGAGCCGGCGTGACAATCAGATCATCCACGAAGTTTCTCGATGATGGAGGTTGTAGACTGACCACTGACAAGCGGCACGACGACGACGCGCCCACCGCGCGCCGTAACGGTATCGGCACCGACAATGGTTTCGGGCGCATAGTCGCCACCCTTCACAATGACATCCGGCTGCAACGCGGCAACAAGCGCGGCAGGGGTATCCTCTTCAAAGACCACCACGGCATCGACCGCTTCCATTCCCGCCAGCACCATCGCCCGCTCGGCGGCGGTTCGCACGGGGCGAGTCGGCCCCTTGAGGCGCCGGACTGAATCATCGCTGTTGATCCCAACGACCAGCGCGGCGCCCTCGCGACGCGCCATGTCCAGCACCTCGATATGTCCCGGGTGCACGAGATCGAACACGCCGTTCGTGAAGACGAGTGTGCCGCGAATGGTATGACGCCAGGCGGCAGCGTCGGCCCAGGTCATCACCTTGTCCACCGGACGTCGAGGCGCATCACTCATCACCACTGGGATTGCACCCCGTCGACGATATCGGCCATGATGCTTTCGATGGCCTTGCGCCGCCCATCGACCTCGCCGCCTTCCGCGTACTGCCCTTCGCGCGACAGGTTGCTGCGCTTCATGAGGGAGCGCCCCGTCGTCTGATCGAGGATTTCGATATCAATCGTGATCTGGAGCCGCCGCCGGTTGTTCGCCGTCTGATTGGCATCCGCGCTTGCGCCGGCAATGATGTCCACGTCGTATTTCGCGATGGTGCCGCGGACCACCAGATCGGCCCGCGCCTCCGGCGCCTCACGCAAGTTCAGGCGTTCCCGCAACGTCTTGCGGAGTTCATCGAACAGTTCGCGCTGCAACTCAGGCGAGGCCGTTTGATTGTCGAATGGCTGAATCGCGACGGTCTTGAGGTTGCGGGGAAGCCCACCCCCACCGGAAAAGCCGTAACACCCGGACAGAGAAACGGCGGCGACACCGAGTCCAAGCCCCCGAATGACCCGACGGATGAATGTGCGGCGCGATCGCCCAAAAGAGCGCGGTCCCTGCATGCTATGGTTCCTGATCCCGGGGTGACACACGTCGCCAGATCGCCTCGTCGAAGCGCTCAACAAACGCCGTATCCGTTACGGTAATCTCGAGCCGCCGTTTGGCCCGAGGATGAAGGTACTGCACCTGCCACTGCCCATCGGCCTGCCGACGTACCACCTGCTCCACGAGACGCCCGCCATCAATATGCTCGACCTGTGCGAGTGCACGCCCGACAAAAAGGATTCGCCAGGCCTGCCCCTCGGCGCTCGCCGCATCACGGCCACGCAGTGAGCCGAAATCCGCTCTGAGGGAGTCGGCGTACCGGCGGGCCGCCGTATCCGGCGTCACGGGGAGACGCACCTGTCCAAGTGACGCCCACAGCAGCGGCGGCGGGGGCAAGAGCCGTCGAACAAGGTCGATCCCCGGAATGCTGAGCGTATCACCAATCAGCACCGCATAGCCGCCGGCCATGCCGTTGGCGAGAAAGAAGTCCAAACGGGCGCGGTCCGGCGCGAGCACACGAACCACACCATCACCACGCGCTTCGAACGTCTCGTCGGCATAGCGCCAACCGAATCGCAACTGATGTGGTCGGGCATCGAGTGCTGTTTCCGGTAATACCGCACCCGTCGGCTCGCCACGAAGGGAGCGTACCGCTGGCGCACATCCCATTGCGCCGCCAAGCACCAACGAGGAACACGCCACGATCATGCGTGCGCGCCTCACTCGATCCTCACGGCGCGGAGCAGATGCCCCTGGACCAGTCGATCGAGTACCTCCCACCCGGCAATCACGCGACCGAACACGGTATACGCGCCGTCGAGATGTGGCTGCGCCGAATGGCAGAGGTAAAACTGACTGCCTCCCGTGTCGGGCCCTGAGGTGGCAAGCCCGACGCACCCGCGACCATGGCGCTGGCGGCTAAAACTCTCACGAAGCATGAAATCACTACGCCCCGATCCGTCCGGCGAAACGTCACCATCCTGCACCACGAAGTTCGGCACGATCCGATGGAACATCCCATTTCCGTACTGGCCCCGCTGCGCCAGTGCAACGAAGGATTCCACGATCAACGGCGCCTCGCGCCCGAACAACTCGAGCGTCACCGTTCCGATTTCCGTGTCGAGATAGGCAACGGCTGGCGCCGCTCCGGGGGACCAGTAACGACGGACCAACGCGTCGTACTCGGTAATGGGACGCTCAGCAGGTCGCCGCATGGCCTCACGCCGTATCGAATCGCCTGCGACGCGCGTCGGCCCCTCAACGCGTAGGGTGGCGACACGACGTACCCGGGGATTGGAATCCGCCAGCAGGACACGGCTCCGCGCCAAGGCGGGCTCCTCGGTCGCCCGTCCCTCCCCGTCGCCGAGACTCGCGACCCGATATCGCCAGTCGGGATGCTGCACCCACTGGTCTTCGATACCAAGCGCCACAGGGAGCGCCAACTTCCGCATCGCTGCGAGCAGCATGCGCCGAACGGTTAACGTGGTATCTGCCTCCCAAGCGGCCCGCCAGCGCGACTCGTCACGCCCAAATGCCTCCGCGGCGAATTCCGCCGCGGCCACCCGAACGTTTGGCACGGGATCGGAGAAACGTGCGAGCACTTCGTTGGCGAGCGCAGCGCCGAACGTCGCCGCCGATCGCACGGCATTGATGCGTACCCGCTCACTGCTGTCGGTTACCAGCGTGCGCAACACCGTTTGCGCGTCCGCATTCAAGGAATCGCCGACCGTCGCCTTCGTAAGCGTACGCGCGACGTACTGCCGCACCTCCTCGTCCGGATGCGCCCGCAACGCCAACATGGCGCGCGCTCCCCCCTTCACCCGTTGCCGGGCAATGCCGTACGCCACCGCGCGTACCACCGGAACATCCGCATCGCGCAGCCAAGGTATCACACGCGCAACCGGATACGGCTGCAAGCGGGCCATCGCCAACATGATGGCG
>JBDKIJ010000238.1:0-2613 GCA_039797155.1 Gemmatimonadota bacterium
TGACCGGAGTAACTGCACATGGCGACCAAGGAAAAGGGCGCGGCCAATGGCGGCGCCAAGGCTGGAGCGAAGGCGGGTGCCGCGAAGGGCGGTGCCGGCCAGAAGGGTGGCAAGGCGGGCAAGCAGGCCGGCCAGGGACGTACGGCGGTGGACTTCACCAAGCGTGACCACGCTGGTGCGGGGCTGCCGGCGGCGACGCCCCGCCTGAAGACGTATTACGAGAACACCGTGCGCGCGAACCTGGCGAAGCAGTTCGGGTTCACCAATCCGCACCAGATCCCGACGCTGACGAAGATCGTGATCAACTGCGGTGTGGGCGAAGCGGTGAAGCAGCCGAAGATGCTGGACGTGGTGGTGGAAGAGCTCGCGCTGATCACCGGCCAGAAGCCGGTGCGCCGCAAGGCGACGAAGTCGGTCGCGAACTTCGGTCTCCGCGAGGGCCAGGAGATCGGCGCGTCGGTGACCATGCGCGGCGCGCGCATGTGGGAGTTCCTCGATCGTTTCGTGACGGTGGCGTGCCCGCGTATCCGCGACTTCCGCGGCCTCGGCACGAAGTCGTTCGACGGCCGTGGCAACTACACGCTCGGCATCAAGGAGCAGCTGATCTTCCCGGAGATCAACTACGACATGGTCGAGCAGGTGCACGGTATGGACATCACGTTCGTGACGACGGCCGACAAGGATGCGCACGCGTTCGCGCTGCTGCATCAGCTCGGCATGCCGTTCCGTGGCGACGACAAGCCGGTGACGCCCAAGGTGGCGCAGCCGAGCGCGGCTTAACCAGGATTAAAGTCAGATGGCGAAGACGAGCAAGCTGGCCCGTAACGCGCAGCGCAAGGCGCTGGTGGAGCGGTATGCCCAGAAGCGCGCGGCCCTCAAGGCCGTGATCAGCAGCCCGAAGAGCACGCCGGAAGAAGTGCAGACCGCGGTGAACGCGCTGCACAAGCTGCCGCGTAATTCGTCGGCGACGCGTGTGCGCAACCGCTGCAGCATGAGCGGCCGTCCCCGCGCGTTCCTCCGGCACTTCGGTCTCAGCCGCATTGCCCTCCGGGACATGGCCCTGAACGGCCTGATCCCCGGCGTGCGCAAGGCGAGCTGGTAATCCTGAGGGCGGTGTCCCGGAAGGGGGCCGCCCGGCAGGATCAAATACGAGCGGTGGGCTTGGCGTAAGCGCCTGGCGGGGTGAGATTGTAAGGCTCCCCCCGCGGGGCGCGAGCGCTTTCCCGGCGTTCGTCCTTTCTTTCACTTCCTACCGGTCCGCCCCGAGCGGATACCCTAGGAGATTTATCAGAGCATGAGCCTGAACGACCCTATTGCCGACATGCTGACGCGGCTCCGCAACGCGTGTGCCTCACGGCACCGCCGCGTCGACATGCCGGTCTCGAAGATCAAGATCGAGATCGCGCGCATCCTGAAGGAGAACTCCTTCGTGCAGGATTACCGCGTGGTCGAGCTCGAGGATGGCAAGAGCGTGTTGCGCGTGATCCTCAAGTACGCGCACGGCGGCCAGTCCGTCATTCGCGAAGCGAAGCGTATCTCCACGCCCGGTCTGCGGAAGTACGTTGGCGTGACGGAGATCCCGCGCGTCCGCAACGGCCTCGGTATGGCCATCCTGAGCACGTCGAAGGGCATCATGTCCGATCGTGATGCGCGGTCCGCCAATACGGGCGGCGAACTTCTCGCCCTCGTCTGGTAAGGAGACGCTCACACATGTCGCGTATTGGTAAGCGCCCGATTCCGGTTCCGGCCGGAGTGACCGTGGCGATCGACGGCAGCCACATCACGGTGAAGGGACCGAAGGGCGAGCTCGCCCGCGTGCTCCCGGCCGAGATGATCGTGGCTCAGGAAGGTGCGGAACTGCAGGTGAAGCGTCCGTCGGACGAAGAGCGCCACAAGGCGCTGCACGGCCTGACGCGCACGCTGGTGGCCAACATGGTTGAAGGCGTGACGACGGGGTTCAAGAAGGTCCTCGAGATCACGGGCGTCGGCTACAAGGCCGAGATCAAGCCCTACGGCGCACTGCTGTCGCTGGGCTTCTCACATCAGATCGAGTACAAGGCGCCGGCTGGCGTCTCGATCACCGCGCCGAACCCCACCACGGTGGTGATCGACGGGGCGAGCAAGGAACTCGTGGGCCAGGTGGCCGCCGAGATCCGCAGCTACCGCAAGCCTGAGCCCTACAAGGGCAAGGGCGTCAAGTATCAGGGCGAAGTCATCCGGCGCAAGGCCGGTAAGGCCGGAGGCAAGTAATGGCGAAGATCGCGATCCCGCGTACGAACGCGGAGAAGCGCAAGCGTCGGCATCTGCGCGTGCGCAAGGCAGTGAACGGGACGCCGGAGCGTCCGCGCCTGGTGGTGTTCCGTTCGCTGAAGCACATCTACGCCCAGATCGTGGACGACGTCGCGCAGCGCACGCTGCTGACGGTCGGCGACGAGAAGCTGAGCGGCACGAAGTCCGAGCGCGCCCTTGCCGTTGGCAAGGCAGCGGCGGAGAAGGCGAAGGCGGCGGGTATTTCGAAGGTGGTCTTCGATCGCGCCGGTTACCAGTACCATGGCCGCGTGAAGGCCGTTGCCGATGGCGCCCGAGAGGGCGGCCTGGAGTTCTGATCATGGC